>JANYGE010000316.1 GCA_025362535.1 Hyphomicrobiales bacterium | reverse complement strand
GCTCGGGTAGAATCTTTACAATGCGGTCAATTTCGGAACGGTTAATGCCCATGTCTTTGAGCATGTGATCGCTCATCGCATGAAGGGTGTGGCGGGTTTTGGCTCTGCTCAAGGCCAATCCGAGGAGCGAGAACGGAATTGAAATTATTTTGAAGTGTGACATGTGAATTCTATGAAACTCTGAAATGCGGATTGAAAATTGATTATGTTTGTCGAACGGCGCTGACCGGACTGAGTGCCCGGTCAGCAGATTGTTATTTGGGGGAGCTATTGCCCTTTGGCCGCAGCGCATGACACGTCAGGGTTCATATCCGCGAATGCACCTGTGCTGTTTGGCTTCCAAGCCCACACGTGCAACTCATAGAATGGGTCTAAACCATAGCGATTGGGCGCACTGTTAAAGTTAAACAACTGGCCTTCCAGAGCGGCTGGTCCTTTGAAAGCGATATATTCAACAGCGATCAATGCCATCTTTCCATCGGGCATGGGCTCATACATCACTGCTTCGGGTTTCGCGATATCGGTTGTATTGTCCTTGAGATAAGCACCATTAACGTAGTGAACGCCCATGGCTCCACCTTGCGCGCCACTGGTGCAGGGGATTGGCGCATAGCCTTCCGCCACAGCCACGTTGACATCCTTAAACCTGTCATTGGCACTGCGCACATGATCAACCAACAGGTTTTTGTTTGCGGCGTGGGCTGGTAGTCCACTAATCGCAAATTGTGCGAGCAAGGCTAATCCCAAACCTGGTCCAAATATTTTCATTGAGTTCTTCTCCCGTTTTGAATCAAGCAGCTGCAGTGGTTGGATCGATGATTCCGGTCACTTCGGTAATCTTGCTGGCGGGGAATCCGCTGAGCTCCGCATGACGGTTGATCACGGCTTGATCTTTGGCCAGGTAGATGCAGAAAGTTTTGTCGGCAGTGACATAGCTGTGCTGCCATTGGATATCGGTGCCAATCTTATTCAGCGCCGCATTCGATGCTGCAGCACCAGCGCTCAGCTTATCTTCTGTCAATGAGCCAATCTTTGGAACTTCTCTTTCGATGACATATTTTTTCATAGTGGTTCTCTCTGTTTGAGTTGCAGCGAACGAAATGTTCGCGATGTCTGGTGTTTGTCTCACGAGACCACCCCGGCGCTAGTTCACGGACTGAACTACCCCAGTACAGAATCTGAACTATCCAGACTTTTCCAGAGGGCGTAGAGTGCAGGGCATCGGGGCACTATGTATATTCAGGAGTTTTAAATGGCCGAAGGCAGTTACAAGCAGTTTTGCCCTGTTTCTATGGCATCAGAAATTTTATGCACACGCTGGACTATGGTGCTTTTGCGTGAACTTGGTGCGGGTTCAACCCGGTTTAATGATTTGCGGCGTGGTGTTCCGCGCATGTCGCCAGCACTGCTTTCAAAGCGATTGAAAGACTTGGAGGCTGCAGGCATCATCGGTCGCGTCGCCGTTGATGGAGAACCTGGAGTTTACGAATATCATATGACACGCGCTGGCCGCGATGTTAGCGCAGTTGTCATGGCGGTTGGAACTTGGGGTAAGCGCTGGGTGGAATCCAAATCATCTCTTAAGAATCTTGATCCTTCGTTGCTCATGTGGGATATGCGCCGTAACATTAACCCAGTCCCGATTCCAAAGCGCCGCAGCGTGATACAGTTTCTATACCCCGAACTCCCTACGAGCCAGCGCAATTGGTGGTTGGTGGTGGAGCCTGATAAAGAGGTTGATCTGTGCTCAATTGATCCAGGTTTTGATATTGATCTCTATATCACCAGCGATCTCAAGACTATGACATCGGTTTGGATGGGTTGGACACCCATCAAAGAGGCAATTGCCGCGGGAAATATTGTTATGACTGGTAATCGCCAGTTTTCCGATACGATCCAAACTTGGCTAAAGCTCAGTCCCTTTGCGCCAGAAAAGCAGCTTATAGCGGCTTAGATTTGATCGCCAGCATCTCGTATTTTACCGCCCATTCTGAAACAGGCTGTTAACACTTTTTAAACCTTAAACCATAAGGCCAGCTGAAACTGGGCCTGTCCTTGCTCTGTCTTCTCACACAAAGCGAATTTGTGTCGAAATGAGACAGGGAGTTAAGGCCATGAACATATTCAAGCGGTTTTCGGCAAATACCAAGGGCACTATTGCTGTTACCTATGCGCTGTCTCTGGTTCCCATTTTGGCGGCAGCTGGTGCCGCCATCGATTTAGCGCGATACTCTTCAATGCAAACCCAGATGCAAGCAGCTCTTGATGCCGGAACCTTGGCCGCTGCCGCTGCCAAAGATAAAACTTCGGCACAACGCATTCAAATTGGCAAAGATGCCTTTGCTGCCAACATGTCCACAGGCTTTGCTTCCAATTACACAAGCACAATTTCCTTCACCATCACCGATATTGATGTGAAGGCTTCAGCCACCGCAAAATTGCCAACCACCATTTTGGCTGTTGCCGGAGTGAATGATTTTGATGTCAATACTTCGTCAGACGTGGTCATTCCGGAAACCAAGAAAGCTGAAATTGCCCTCGTGCTGGATTATTCAGGTTCGATGGCCGATGTCGCTGGCACACAAGTGAAATATATCGCCATGCGCCAAGCCGCCATCAAACTGATTGATGATGTGACCAAGGACAATGCCGACAAAGTAAAATTCGCCCTCGTGCCATTTTCACACAATGTCTACACCACCATGCCAAAGAGCAACGTGTTGGGGCAAGTGGGTGCTGGCAATTGGACGGGCTGCACGCAAGACCGCAAATATCCATATAATTTAACCGACAGTACTCCAACAAGCACCGCTGCGACCAAATGGGGCCAAACTGATGCCCCAGATCACACCGCTTGGGGTTGCGATGGTTACATTGCGCGAGGCCTCAAGATTCGCCCCCTCACTAACGATTTCACGGCCGTAAAAAGCCAGCTCAATACCATGTATCCCTATGCCTATACGCATGTGGCTCTGGGCGTAGAATTTGGTTATCATATTTTATCACCCAACGCGCCTTACACCGAGGCCGTGAGCTATAGCGATACGAGCACGGTAAAATATATGGTGGTGCTCACTGATGGTGCCCAAACCGAGCCAGCTTTCGGCCCCGGCAGCACAAGAACTGTTGCCCAAGGCGACAGCAATTTACAAAAGCTCTGCAGCAATGCCAAAGCCTCTGGCATCACTATGATTACCGTGGCTTTTGATCTGGATGACAACAGCCAAACCCAGCGGCTGAAGAGCTGTGCCTCAAATTCTGCGACAGACTTCTATGCCGCCAATACCGCAGATGACGTGGCTAAAGCGTTTCAAACAATCACCAACGCAATTACCGCAACGGCATTTTTGAGTAAGTAACAATGATCAACTGGCTTCAGCCAGCTGCTCAGCCTCTTCCAAATTCACCGATACGAGTTGTGAAACTCCGCGTTCCATCATGGTGACGCCAAACAAGCGGTGCATGCGGGCCATGGTGAGCGGGTGATGCGTGATGATCAAGAAGCGTGTTTCAGTGCGCTGTAACATGCCATCGAGCAAATTGCAGAAGCGTTCCACGTTATGATCATCCAAAGGTGCATCAACTTCATCGAGCACGCAAATCGGCGATGGATTGGTGAGGAACACTGCAAATATCAGCGAGAGCGCTGTAAGCGTTTGCTCGCCACCAGACATCAGCGAAAGCGTGGTGGGTTTCTTGCCCGGCGGATGGCAGAACAATTCGAGGCCTGCTTCCAAAGGATCATCCGACTCGATCAATTGCAATTCAGCTTTGCCGCCGCCAAACAAGGTGGTGAATAATTCGCCGAATTTTTGGTTGACCGTTTCAAATGCGTCGAGCAAGCGTTGACGGCCCTCACGGTTCAAACTGCCGATGCCGCCGCGCAATTTGGCAATAGCCTGCACCAATTCATCCTTTTCCGATTTCATCGTGTCAAGCTGCGCGGCCACAGCTTCGGCTTCTTCATCAGCGCGCAAATTCACCGCACCCAAGCGCTCGCGGTCTTCACGTAAATTCACCAGCTTCTTTTCAATTTCATCGGCAGCGGGAAGCTTTTCAGCATCAACATCAGCCTGCTTCAAAACATCTTCTGGCGGGCAATTCATGGTTTCTGAAATGCGCAGCGTGCAATGTTCGTGTCGGCTGGTAGAAGCTTCTAAATGGGCTCCCAACCGCGCATGATCTTCACGCGATGTGGCAGCCAATTCTTGCGCCGCGCGTAAAGCTTGGTCTGAAGTCCGCACTGCATTTTCAGCCGCAGCCAAAGCATCCGCTGCAGCTTTGCGCTCCTGCTCAGCTTCACTCAGTGTATTCATCAATTTGAACCGACGGTCCGCAATTTGTTGCGGCATCTGGCTCATTTCAGAAATAGAAGCATCAGTTTCTTCCAAACGCTTCACCAGAAGCCCAGTTTGTTCTTTGGCTTTAGCGCTGCGTGAATTCCATTGCTCTTGCTCAGAAGCTATTGCCTTCAAGCGCTCAGCCCTGAC
>JANYGE010000218.1 GCA_025362535.1 Hyphomicrobiales bacterium | reverse complement strand
CTCGCTGAAACCATGGATGAAGCTATCCGCTATCCAATCGTAACAGCCAAAGATGGTGATGCCAAAGCCCCTTGCGTAATTGCCGGCCCAACCTGCGATTCAGCTGACGTGCTTTATGAAAAGACACCTTATGATTTGCCGCTGAGCCTTTCAGTGGGTGATGAGGTGCTGATCGAGTCCTGCGGTGCTTACACCACGACTTATGCGTCTGTCGCCTTCAACGGCTTCCCGCCGCTGAAGTCTTACGTTATCTAAGTTTCACAACGCTCCCCCACATCGTCATTCCCGCGTAGGCGGGAATCCAACTCATTTCCACTCTACAGTTTTGGAGACTTTCAATGGTCACAATTCGTGCTGAAATTTCATCTGATCTTGGGGCTCGCGAAGCTTTACTCAATCGCGGCTTTGGACCTACACGTTTTCGCAAGACCTCTGAGAAACTGCGCAAGGGGCGTATAGCGGCATATGCCTTCACGGCTGTTGATGACAGCAACAAAGTGATTGGCACCGTGCGCTTGTGGAATATCATTGCAGGCTCGGCTGGCCCATCCTTGTTGTTGGGGCCATTGGCTGTGGATGGTGCGGCTCGGGGCAAAGGCCTTGGAGCTGCTTTGATGAACCATGCCATTGCAGCCGCTAAAGCAGAGGGGCATGATTCCATTCTGCTCGTCGGTGATGCGCCATATTATGTGCGCTTCGGTTTTTCCCAAGGCCTCACCCGCAGTTTGCATTTGCCTGGCCCGGTTGATCGCGCGCGGTTTCTTGGGTTGGAACTTACCGAGCAAGCTTTGGATGGTGCCGAAGGTTTGATCGCAGCTTCTGGCACTATGGTTGAGGCCTTGAAGGTCGCGGCCTAAAAATTCTTCCAGCCTTTCGAGCGCAATATCGCAATGCCAAATCGCGCATGCAAAGCCGCATTTAAGGGTGCGGTGGGAAAATAATTTCTGAGGGGCGGCGGCAAGGGGGGCAGGTTTTTTTGGCCTGCCCCCACCATGGCCATGCGCGCCACACCCAAGCCAGTTAATTCGGTTGAGCCAGCGACCGTCACGGTGCGGCTTAAGGCATTGGCCAGAAATTGCCCAAAATAGGGGTTCGCTGCCAAGCCGCCATCTATCGAAATAAAATCGCCTCTGGCCCCCAGCCTGCCCATGGCGTGCACCACTTCAGCCGCACGAAGCGCCACACCTTCTAGCACCGCCTGCATCATATCGAGCTTTGTTGTATCAAGCCCAAGGCCCAACCAAAGCCCTGAAGCGCTGCGATCCCAATGCGGCGCTGCCATGCCGGAAAGGGCTGGCACAAACACCAAACCTCGCGTCAATGCGGTTTCAGTGGGGAAGGAGTTGATTTCGGCATAATCAGAAAAAAGCCCAAGCCCCTTGGCCCAATTCACCGCCGAGGCCGCATTGTAAATTCCACCATCAACGGCAAACAGGGCTGGCTGGTCGGCAATTCTCCAAGCCACTGTAGGCAAAAGCCCTGATTGATTTTTCTCCGGCCGCTGCTGGCCAGTGATTGCCAATGCAAAGGCTCCCGTACCAAAAGTAATCTTGGCATCCCCCGGGCGCATGCAGCCATGCCCAAACAAGGCCGCCTGCTGGTCCACCATGCTGGCCCTCACCGGCGTTTCACCAATAAGCCCGAAGGGACCAGTGGTGTTTTTAATGTCAGGCAAGCATTGGCGCGGCACTCCAAACAAATCGCACAGCTCATCATCCCATTGCAATGTATCAAGCGACATGAGCGAGGTGCGTGAGGCCGTCGTTACATCCGTTGCAAAAGTACCAGTGAGGCGGTCGAGAAAAAATGCATCACTGGTGCCCAGCCGCAACCGATCCAGCTTCAATAAATCTTTTGCAGCTTCCACATGATCAATCACCCAGCGCATTTTGCTGGCAGAGAAATAAGGGTCAAGCGGCAGGCCTGCTTTGCCTTGCGTCAAGGCCTCTGCACCCTCTGCCTTCAACTTTTCGGTAATGTCTTTGGTGCGGTCATCTTGCCAGACTATGGCATTGTAAATTGGTTTGCCCGTTTCTGAATCCCAGGCCACCAGTGTCTCACCTTGGTTGGCAAGGCCAATCGCATCCACCTTGCCTGCCGCCGTGATGCAAGCTGAAACATGCTTCAGCAGTTCTTCAGCATCATGTTCCACCCAACCGGATTGCGGATAGATTTGTTGATGTTCAAAGGAAGCCACTTTGTTGAAAGCACCATCTTCCTCCAGCACGAAGGCTTTGGTTCCGGTGGTGCCTTGATCAATAGCGAGAACCTTCATGTGAGGCCCTTGGTGATAGTTTCAGCCATAGCGCGCGCGTCAACAAAACAACGCCCCGCTGTGTTGACGAGGCCACGTGCATTGCCGATGATCGAAATATGCTCACTCCCCCTTAAACTGTCATTCCCGCGCAAGCGGGAATCTAACTTGGCCCCATTTGAATCTGTTGTAAGTTGGATCCCCGCCTGCGCGGGGATGACGGGATTGGGGAGGTTTAATCTGGCTTGGTCATTGCCGAGCAATGAAAGCTCAGGCACAAATTTCCCCGTGAGGATTACGCCATCACAAGCCACTGTTTGGCGCTGGCCATTGCGCTCAAATTCGACCGCTTCAACTTTTGTGTTACCACGAATGGCGATGAGTTTGGTTTTACGTTGCACTGGCACGCCATATTTCAGCTTGGCACCCAATGGAAAAAACCATGGCACATCAAGCTTGCCGTCTTCGGCAAAAATGCCGACAGGTTTTATGCCCGCATGTTTGCATGTCATCAAAGCAGAAAATGTAACCCACTCATCGCCGATGATCACCGGATTTGAAAAAGGCGTTTCATTTTTAAGATAAATCATTTGCTGCAATGTTCCGGTGTTCATTACGCCTGGCAAACGATTACCCCCGATCAATCGCGCTGAACGTGGACTCTCGCGCGTACCCGTGGCTAACACCACGCACTTGGCTGACATATCTGAAATGCCCTTGGCGGAATGCACCCGCAAACTGCCACGCAAGGTAAATTCAAGAACCGTGGTGCTGGTTCGGATATCAATGTCTTTGGCCGCATTGATCAAGCGCTTTGCAAATTTTGGACC
>JANYGE010000210.1 GCA_025362535.1 Hyphomicrobiales bacterium | reverse complement strand
CGAGCGCCTCGCCGAGATCGCCCGCGCCGAGGGCGACATCGCCGCGCGCCTCGGCGCGCGCCCCAAGCTCATCTTTCTTCACCCTTCTCCTTTGGAGAAGGTGGATCGCGCGGCACGCGCGAGACGGATGAGGTCCGTTTTCTGGCCATATGCGATAGCCCCACCCTCTGAGGAGGTAACGGTTTATAATCCCCTAATGCTTTATCTCATGGTCGCTGCGATCTCGGATGGCGGCGGCGAGGTTCTTTCGTTCTTCTGCAGTTAGTTTGGAAATAATGTCAGTAACGATTGCGCTGCCCTTGGCGGCCAGGCTTTCGCGGCTGGTTGCAAACCTCTCAATGATGGCTTGAACTGCAGCATTGTCATAGGTTGGGCTTTCCAAAACAGCAGCAAGCTCCAACGCTGCAGCATTGGCGGCAGCGCGCATTTGTTTGAATTCATCGCGGTTATCGCGCAAGGCGTCCATCAGTTCGCGGCGTCTGGCAAAACTTAACTCATCAATAAATTTGCGCGGAATGAGTTGCACAAAACTGGAACCCTTGGGTCCACCAAATTCACGGCCCATGGCAAAGCGTCCGGCTATGGCACCTGCGATCAGAAGATTTACCATGAGAGATAAAACCAAAATCACGGTCCACCATTTTGATTTCAGCTGCGGAATGGCGTTGCTGATTGTGCTGATGCGGGTGTCTGTCATGATAAATTATCCTCAATCAATGCAACGACATCATCAAAGCCGCTGCTGGTCGTATCGTCAGTCGTTTGTGAAACCATAATCGTGTCGGTTGCAGGCAAAAGATTGCTCACCCCAAGCCACAGGCCCACCACCAATGATGCAGCAAGCGGCAGGCCGATCACCCATGGCGAGGCGGCTTTGCGTTTTGGAAAAGCAATCACATTATTGGGCACTGAAATTTTATGCAGCAAGCGCTGCTCAAAGCCTAAGCGTGGCACTGGCGTGCTGGCGCTGGCGAGCAATTTATCTAAATCATCATCCTGCATTTTCAGTCTCCGTCTCTGGTGATGGCTGCGAGCAAGTGCTTGCCATCTGCGGCGAGGGTTTGTTTTAAACTGCGGCGGGCTCTGGCCAAAAGTGATTCAAGCGCGTCAACACTAATTTCCATGGCAGCCGCAGCGGCGATATTTGTCAGGTGCTCAAAATGCACCAGGGTCAGCGCCAGTCTTTGGCGTTCGGGCAAATTGGCGACCACAGCATCAATGCGCGACGCAACATGGGCATGGTCCAACGTTGCGTCAGCTGGCATGGATTGATCCGCCACTTGGGCGGCTTCCTCAATATCCTGCATCGGCTTTAGGCGAAAGCGATCCATCACGAGATTAGACGCCACGCGCATGAGCCAGCCTTTGACGGCATTGCCGTCGCGCAATTGCGATGGGTTGTTCCATAATTTCAAAAAAGCTTCCTGTGTTACATCTTCTGAATCAGCATCATTGCGACAAGCCCGCCACGCCACCCGGTACACGGCTTGGTAATGCCGCGAGATCAAAGCTGAGAAGGCCATTTGGTCTTGCGCGCACACAGCCATGGTCAATTCCGCATCGGTGCAGATTTTGAAATCCAAGGGGCGCAATGCCATATTCACCAGTGGTGCCAACTCAATTCCTGTTTCCCTCTAAGGTCTAGACGGCGGAGATTTGATTTTCCGTCGCAGCTTTATGGTCTCCCGATGATTTTGGTAAAAATGCGGGAAATTTGCGCCTGAGTTTCCGCCAGATGCGCTTCAGCGGATTGAATATCAGGCATCAGTGCAGCCCGACAGACCGTCTCATTCATGCTGCGGGTGGCGGATTCGGGGTTGAAAAGCCCAGAAATGCACAGGCGCAAAAGCTGGGTGAGGCGCTGGTAGAGCCTTATGGCATGCAGAACTTGTTGGGCATCCTGTGGCCCAAGCAGGCCAGATTTTGCCGCATATTCGAGACATTCATGGGTGTTTTGGTGCAAAATTTCTGGGCGCTCATGGGCGTGAATAAGTTGCAAATATTGCGCGATGAATTCAACCTCAACCAATCCGCCTTGAGCACGTTTGATATCCCAAAGGCTTTCCACATTTTGCTCACTCAGCATGAGTGCGCGCATATCCATAACATCTGCGCGGGTTTGCAGCACATCGCGCGGGGTGCAAAGTATTTTGCGAATTTCACTGTTGAGCCGCTCTGATAGATGCGGCGCGCCTGCGATCACGCGGGCTCTGGTCAGGGCCAGTTTCTCCCAGGTCCAGGAGTCGTTTTGATAGTAGTGGATGAAACTTTTCAGGCTCACCGCCACTGGGCCTTTGCTGCCCGAAGGGCGCAGGCGCAAATCCACCGCATAGAGCGTGCCTTCCGCTGTTGGGGCATTAAGGGCCGTGACCAAGCGCTGGGTGAGCTTGGCATAATATTGAGTGGCGCTGATGGGTTTTTGACCATTCGACAGTTCCATGTTTTCGGGGTGATCATAGATCAGGATCAAATCCAAATCAGAGCCTGCAGTCATTTCAGAACTGCCGAGCTTGCCCAAAGCGATGATGGCGCATTCACCCTTTGCAATTGCGCCATATGTTGCCGCGATGTCAGCTTCGATGACGCTGAGCAGTTTCACAAGAATCGCATCGGCAATTTGTGAATAGCTGCGGCCTGCTGCTTCGGCGGTTAAAGTTTCCGATAAGATTCGAACCCCCACCTTGAACATATGTTCACGTGCGATCACACGGGCGCGGTCCATCGCCTCTTCGCGCGCAGTGCCAAGTGGAATGGCCTGATCCAATTCCCGCTGCAGATTTTCAGTGCTGACCGGACTTGAGAAAAAATCGGGAGCAACCACAGCTTCCAAAATGCGTGGCTGTTGGCTGAGCTGTTGTGCCAGACGCGGCGCTGCTCCCAGAATTTGCGCGAGAAGACCCAAGAGACCCTGATTGGCTTTGATCATCGAAAACAATTGAACGCCCGCTGGCAGGCCTTTCAGAAAACTATCGAAGGCTAAAAAAGCCTGATCCGCATCGCCACTTTGCGCCAAGGTTTTTAAAAGGGCTGGCATCAATTCAGTGAGAAGTTCGCGGGCTCTGGCGGTTCGCATCGAAGCATAGCGGCCAAAATGCCAGCCTCGAATGGTGGCTGAAATTTCTGAAGCCTGTTTATAGCCCATGTTTTGCAAGGTTTCGAGCGTTGCCGGATCATCTTCGCCACCGGTAAAAACCAAATTGCCGAGATCACTAGAAAGCTCGCCCGCATCTTCAAATAGCCTGGCATAGTGGCGCTGCACGGTTTGCAACGTGGCTTCGAGTTTGATCGCCAATGCAGCCCCATTTGCAAA
>JANYGE010000201.1 GCA_025362535.1 Hyphomicrobiales bacterium | reverse complement strand
GCAAGGCGCGGTCGGACCATTTGTCTTCAACATCAATTGCATTTTCCCACTCAATGACAATGGTGGCCAATGGTTGAGATACGTTGCCCTGATGTAACATCTGGTTCCTAGCGTTATTTTTCTTGAGTGCTAACTTGAGGGATTAAAGTAGAACACATTCGAACCACGCGAAACCTATTTTCGTAATTAAGTTAAAATTATGGCAAAAGCTATTGCTTCGGCACTTTCTAGCGTCGGGTGATTGATTGCTGTTTACTTGAATCGCTATCTAAAATAGACGCTCTGACAACTGAATTTTTTTGTCTAGGATTGCTGCAGTATGAGCACGACCACCGTAAAAAGCGGCGTTTTAGGTTTGTTAGGGCTTGGCTTGGCGTTGATCCGCATCCCCAGGCTCATGTCATTTTATAAGAAAAGAACTCTCCTGAAACGACTTAAAACTGCAGATGTTGTAGTTGTTTCTATTTCTAAGAGTGGCCGAACGTGGTTGCGGGCCATGCTTTCACGTTATTATCAATCCAAATTTAATCTCCCAGAAACTGAACTCCTTGAGTTTGATAATTTGCATCACCTCAATGCCAATGCGCCGCGCATACTTTTTATTCATGCTGGAGATTTGTTGCGGTTGCTGCCCGAAAAAACTCATTTGGCCAATAAGCGCGTGGTGCATTTGGTGCGGTGGCCGATTGACACTTCGGTTTCACAATATTTTCAGGCCAGTGGACGAACCACTGCCTTTCGGCGTGGGTTGGTCGGATTGCCAGTGAATATCGCCGATTTGACCATTCACGATTTTGTTTCATCCAGCTCACATGGGGTGGATACGCTGGTTCAAAAATTGAATGATATTTACGTTTACATGACAAACCACGGAGCGCTTCTTACACTTCGATATGAAGATGCGCGAAAAGACCCGGCCTCGACTTTGAGAGAGTTTCTGGTTTTCTCTGGTGAATCTCCGGTTGATGACGCGGTTCAACTTGCTACGGCAGCGACACAATTTGACAAATTGAAGAAGGCAGAATCGGAAGGGCATTTTAGCAGCTGGAGGCTAAGGCCCAAGAACAAACAAAATGCTGATAGCTTCAAGGTTAGGCGTGGAAAGGTCGGAGGTTATCGCGATTATTTTTCCGAGCAAGAAAGCAGTGCACTTGAGCTAAAGGTGCGGGGTGAACTCAACCCATTCTATGGCTATAAAGAGTTTCTACGCTAAATCCGCTACGGCCTGTTCAGAATTTTTGTTGCCAGTACTGCAGCCCCAGCTACAGACATATGGTGTTCGTCGAAGTAAAGTGCGGTGCCATCCTTCACAGCGTAACAGTTGATACTATCGCAAAAGCTATCTGCGGGATCAATGACAGTTATGTTTTTTGGCAGATCGGCAAGGTGTAAGTTCAAAAATGATGAGAGCCTGTTCCAACGGACTCTTTTGGTTCCAACTATATTTTGGCTCGTGGTATCTCGGAATATCAGGTCGCTGACATCGGAATCTAATAAGGGCGCTTGCAGCACAAGAACGACGTGTTTGCCCGAATTCGTAAATGTTTTTAGAATGGCCAGATAAGACTGCCAAATGATTGTTTGTTCCTGCGGATTTGCTTTGGCAATCTTGTCGGTGAAACGATAGGAAACAATGACCGTTTCTATTTTAGCGTCTTGAGCTATGAATTTGACAGTTTCCTTCGTCCATTTTGCGCAATTTGAGGTGATGTCGTTCAATGTGTAGTCAGCCGGAGAACAGCCCGTAAAGGTGAATTGTCTGAGGCCTTGATTGGTCTTTTTCAATTCATTCGCCAAAGAGTAAGACAGCTCAACAGCGTGGCTGTTTCCAAATACAGCCCAACTTGATCCTGGTAAAAAATATTCGCAGGCTTCTTGAGGGGAAATGTAATGATCGTCATTGCCGTGGCAAGCCTTCCTCATGGGGCTATTCAGTGCCGTTGAAAGAATGTGTTTCTGCATGACATTCAACCGCAGATCAGCGAAGCCCTTGGTTTTAATTGTTGCTACATATGCAGCCAAGATCAACGCAGATGCAAAAACACAAATACCTATCAACATGGCAATCGAAATCTTGCCATTTTTTCGAAATGGTTGCTCGACGTATTTCCATGTTAATGCGGCAAGGCCAAGTGCCACGAATGTCAGCAGAACAAAAATTTCGGGGCGGGGTTCTTCCAATGTGGCGATGCGGGCGAAGACAAAAAGTGGCAAATGCCAAAGATAGAAACTGTAACTAATCAGCCCTATGCCCACTAAAGCTTTTGTCGAAAGCAAGCGATTTACAATTGTTCCTTCCTTTGCAAATGCCAATATTGCTGCAGCACCAGCCGTCGGCAAGAGCGTTACAAGCCCTGGCACTCCGCTGTTTTCTGTAAAGCCGAATATCGCGAATATAACTAAAAAGACTCCGAGCAGACTGGCTGCATTGTTGAACTGTTTGGTGGTGTGATTGGTTTTCGCGCTGTGGATTGATACCCAAGACCCTATGACCAATTCCCACATCCGCGTTGGCAACATATAGAATGCCCAGGCAGGGGCATTGGTCCATGTCCAATTTGTTGCTGCTGCGTATCGGCTGGTTGCGAGGTTTCCGCCGCATTGGGCGGCGAGAAGGCTGAGTATAAAAATAGAAATTAGAATGGGTAGAAGCAGTCTGCGGGCGAATTTATAAGTTGCTGCCAGCACCAAGGGAAAGAGAATATAGAACTGCTCCTCCACAGCCAGGCTCCACGTGTGAAGGAGAGGTTTCAATGCTGCTGATTGATCAAAATATCCGCTTTGACTGTAGAATAGAAAATTTGAGGAGAATGCTATAACAGCGACTTCGCTCTTCATGAAATCCACCAGCGCCTGTGGCGGTAGCAAAAAATATGCGGGTGGCAGGCAGACCAAGATGACCAGAAAAAGTGCTGGTAAAATGCGGCGCGCACGGCGCTCATAGAATGACCGGAATGAAAAATTGTGATTCTGCAATTCTTCAAATATGATGCCGGTGATCAAATATCCGCTGATGACGAAGAAAATATCTACGCCGATATAGCCCCCACGAATGAATGTAAAACCAGCATGGAACAATACCACTGGAATGACCGCTAATGCCCTAAGGCCATCGATTTCCTTGCGATGATATTTCATTTAGCTGCCTTTTTGGACTCACTGACCCGCATTTTAAAATTACTTTAATGGCACTGAAATATCACCATGCTTTGTATATTGAGATTTGAACAAACAGAAGTTTACATTTCTCGACTATGGTATGATAGGTACCGGGCTAAAGCCATTGGAATACTTCGCTTGAACATTAAGGATTGCAAAGATGGGCACACGCATTTCATTTAACCGCGTTGATGGAAAAAAGACCGATGGTTATTTGGCCAAGGCTGGCTTGGACCATGCGCCCGGTGTTGTGGTGATCCAAGAATGGTGGGGATTGCAAGATCAGATTCGCGGAATTTGTGATCGTCTGGCACTGGCTGGCTATGATGCTTTGGCACCTGATCTTTATGCGGGAACTGTGGTGCCTTATCACGATAAAGATGCTGCCATGAAAGAAATGACGTCGCTCAATTTCTTGGATGCAACTGATCAAATTGTGCGTGGCGCTGTGCAATATTTGGGGCGGGCTGGTTCTAAAGTAGGGTTGACTGGATTTTGTATGGGTGGGGCGGTTACGATTCTGGGTGCAGTTCGCATTCCGGAAGTGAAGGCGGCCGTGGCGTTCTATGGCATGCCGCCTGCTTCGGCTTTTAAGGTGGAAGATATCAAAGTGCCGTTTCAGGGGCATTATTCCAAAACGGATGATTACCCCACGGCGGCCCAAGTTTCAGAACTTGAGGCTGCAATGAAATCCGCCAAATTGGATGCGCAGACTTTCATGTATGACGCGGGCCATGCCTTTATGAACGAGCAGCGCGATGCGCATGATAGGGCTGCTGCTGAGCTGGGTTGGCAACGCATGTTGGGCTTTTTCAAATCACATCTCCGCTAGCTGTTGCACGTAAAGCATAAGTTCGTTTCGAATATCTTTCGGCCAATTGGTTGTGATTTTTTTTAACTTGGCGAATTCATGTGCAAATAATGCGCGTGAGGCTTCTTCAAAAAATGCGAAGTCACCTGCAATTGCGGACATAAAACTATAGGCCGCGGCAATGCTTTCGCGTGATTGATCTTCTGCGGTTCGGGTTTTTCGAGCGGCATCGACAAGGCGACGCAGCGCTACAGATGATCCGCCGGGTTGCTGTGCAAGCCATTCCCAGTGGCGTGGCAACAAGGTTATTTCACGCGCTACAACACCGAGCTTAGGCCGTCCGCGTTTTGCTGGGGCCACAATTTTGGGCTCATAGCGATCAGCTATGTCGCGGCTGGCGCCGCTCAGGTTTAAGTCCACGACTTTGCCAGTCTTGCGATCAAATGTGAGTGTAGATGCTGCAGGATTTGCGTGCGTGAAGTGCCAAGCCGCTAAAGCGACTTCAGCAAGTGACCCTGCTGCAATCTGATTTGGCCCGCTGAAGCAAATAAAGCTTGGTGTTGATAATTCTATCATTTTGTATTTACCCGGGTGAAAATATGATCTATTATTATCCGGATAATAATAGGATGAACCATGGATAAGCAAGACCGAAAGACAGCAATTGCGCAATATAAGGAGCGCAAATCTGCGTGTGGAATTTATGCTATGATTTGCACAGCGACGGGAGAGGCTTGGGTTGGCACAAGCCGCAATCTGGAAGCTCAGAAGAACAGCCTGTGGTTCACACTGAACACCGGATCATGCCAATTTCGGGCCTTACAAAAGGTTTGGAACGAGCAGGGTGAGCGGGAGTTCAGGTTTGAAGAGCTGGACCGTTTGAAGGATGATTTTTCCGCCCTTCTTCGATCAGATGAATTGCACAAACGCCAGAAACTTTGGCTGGAGAGATTGCAGGCTTTGCCGCTCTGAATATCCACAAGATTTGATCGTTCCAAAATATCAGTTGCAACGCGACGCTGTTTCCGTCTAAAGCGACCTCGGGCGAGCCTTCCCCAACGAAGGCCTGTCCATCTGTAAGGATGGAGATGAACATGACAGATATGAAACCGGGCACACGCCCTGTATGCGCTAACTTTTCTTCTGGCCCCTGCGCGAAGTTTCCGGGCTGGACCCCACAAAAATTAGAGAACGCGGTTTTAGGCCGTTCGCATCGCTCATCCTTGGGCAAAGCGCGGTTGAAGAAAGCCATTACACTCACACGCGATGTTTTGCAGGTGCCAGCGGATTATCGCATTGGCATTGTGCCCGCATCCGACACGGGTGCTGTGGAAATGGCTTTGTGGTCTCTGCTGGGTTCGCGGCCTGTCGATATGGTGGCGTGGGAGAGCTTTGGTGAGGGCTGGGTTTCTGATGTTGTGAAACAGCTCAAGCTTAAAGATGCGCGCAAAATTATTGCTCCCTATGGTGAGCTGCCAGATTTAACTTCGATCAATTTTGACAATGACGTGGTGTTCACCTGGAATGGCACAACCTCTGGCGTTCGCGTTCCGAATGCTGATTTCATTCCGGCGAACCGTGAGGGTCTGACGATTTGTGATGCCACATCTGCCGCCTTTGCGCAGGATATGGATTTTGCCAAACTCGATGTGGTGACCTTCTCTTGGCAGAAAGTTTTGGGCGGCGAGGGTGCGCATGGCGTGCTGATCCTTAGCCCACGCGCTGTGGCGCGTTTGGAATCCTATGTGCCCACTTGGCCCATGCCAAAGATTTTCCGCCTTACCTCTGGTGGTAAATTGATCGAAGGCATTTTTGAGGGCGAGACGATCAATACGCCTTCTATGCTCTGTGTCGAAGATTATATCTTGGCCTTAGAATGGGC
>JANYGE010000148.1 GCA_025362535.1 Hyphomicrobiales bacterium | reverse complement strand
TTGGTCGTGAAGTGCAGCGCCGCGTGATGGTGGGCACTTATGTTTTGTCGGCTGGCTATTATGATGCTTATTATGTGAAAGCTCAAAAGGTCCGTACACTGATTAAACGTGACTTTGATGAAGCCTGGGCGAAGGTGGATGTGGTATTAACCCCTGCAACACCATCGGCGGCTTTTGCTCCCGGCGAAATCACTGATCCCGTGCAGATGTATTTGAATGACATTTTCACCGTGACTGTGAACATGGCGGGGCTTCCCGGCATTGCAGTTCCGGCTGGGCTATCATCGGAAGGATTGCCACTTGGATTGCAGTTGATCGGCAAGCCATTCGATGAAGAAACCCTATTCCAAACGGCCTACGCGATTGAAGAGGCGGCTGGATTATTTACAGCAAAGAATTGGTGGTCTTAGGCGAGAGCCGTTTCCACCAATTTCACCCAATAGCTCACGCCATGGCCGATGGCTTCATCATTGAAATTATATTCCGGATGATGCAAGCCCGCACTATCGCCATTGCCCATGAAGATGAAAGCCCCCGGGCGGGCTTCAAGCATATAGGAGAAATCTTCAGCACCCATCATAGGTGGAAACTTTGCATCAACATTTTTGACACCAGCCACATCGCGCGCAATGGCCATGGCCAATTCCGTTTCGCGTGTATGGTTTTTTGTCACGGGATAATAGCGCTGATAGTCAACAGTTATTTCCACACCACTGGCAAGTGCAACGCCAGCCGCTGTTTCTTTGATGCGGCGTTCGGCGGTGTCGCGCATATCAGCTTGCAGGGTGCGCACTGTGCCTGCGATTTTAGCGGTTTGCGGGATGATATTAAAAGCATCGCCAGCATGAAATTGCGTAACTGATATTACGAGCGAGGCTAAAGGATCTGTGTTGCGTGACACGATACTCTGCAATGCTGTAACCAATTGCGAGCCTGCTAAAATTGGATCAAGCGTTTGATGGGGAAGTGCTGCATGGCCACCACGGCCAGTTATGGCAATTTCAAACTTATCTGCTGCGGCCATAATTGGTCCATCACAGGCCGCAAATGCGCCCAGCGCAAGGCCCGGTAGATTATGCATTCCAAACACGCGGGAAATATTAAAGCGCTCCATCAAGCCATCATCAATCATGGCCTTTGCTCCGGCACCACCTTCTTCGGCGGGTTGGAAAATCAGCGCAACTGAGCCCGAAAAATTCCGGGTCTCGCTCAAATGTTTGGCAGCACCTAAGAGCATGGAAGAATGGCCATCATGGCCACAGGCATGCATTTTGCCCGCTGTTTTGGAGGCATATGGCAGGCCTGTTGCCTCAACAATGGGAAGGGCATCCATATCAGCACGAAGGCCGATCGTTGGGCCTGCACCATTCTTGCCGTGAATAATTGCCACAACACCGGTGCGGCCAATGCCTGTCACCACGTCATCGCAACCAAGCGATTTTAGTTTTTCGGAAATGAATTTTGCGGTTTCAAACACGTCGTATTGCAATTCAGGAATCTGATGCAAATGCCTGCGCCATTGGGTGGCTTCTTGTTGTATTTCGAGGGCGTTGTTGAGAAGGGGCATGGCATTTTCCTTTATGGATATTCATTAGACCATTGCCTCCTAAACAAAAACCCCAGATTTTCATCTGGGGCTAAGTCTGGGGAGTATTTCAATATTACAATTTTACGATCCGCAAATAAGGCTTCAAGGTTTTCCAGCCTTGCGGAAATTTTTCTTTGGCCGCTTCGTCAGAAACAGAACCAAGAATGATAACATCTTCACCTTGTTTCCAGTTCGCCGGAGTGGCCACTGATTTCGTGGCGGTGAGTTGCAACGAGTCAACCACCCGCAAAATTTCGTCAAAATTCCGGCCAGTGCTCATTGGATAAGTGAGAATCAACTTGATACGCTTGTCAGGTCCAATAATCATCACATTGCGCACGGTGGAATTGTCTGCCGCTGTGCGGCTCTTGGCATTGCCTGAAGCATTAGGGTGGATCATGCCGTAGAGCTTGGCCACCGTAAGGTCGCTGTCACCAATCATCGGGTAGCTCACGTCGGCACCCGTCACGTCTTTGATGTCATTTTTCCAGCGCAGATGATCATCAACGCTATCCACCGAAATACCGATCATTTTGACGCCACGCTTGTCAAATTCTGGCTTCTTCAGCGCCATTGAACCAAGCTCGGTTGTGCAAACGGGGGTGAAATCCTTCGGATGCGAGACCATCATCGCCCAGGAACCTTCAATATAGTCGTGAAAGCGGATACGGCCTTCTGTTGTGTCCGCTTCAAAATCTGGAGCAATATCACCGAGTTGTAATGTCATTTGGACCTCCTGCAATTGGTTGTTTTCTGAATATAGGGCAAAATACGTTCTTTTTAAAGAACAATCTCGAAGTTTCGCCGAACGATGCTGATCTATGCGGCTTGCAAATTACTCTTTTGCAAAGCTCTAAGCAAAGCATGAAAGCAGTCACCGTCAATCGCTGTTCCGATTTGGGCCGACATGATTTCCAAGGCCTGGGCAATGCTCAAGGCTTTGCGGTAGGGGCGATCAGCGGTGAGAGCGTCGAATACATCTGCCACCGTCAATATACGAGATTCGAGTGTGATCTGATCAGCTTTCAAGCCCTTGGGATAACCTTTCCCATCAAGCCTCTCGTGGTGGGCAGCTGCAATGGGTGCAAGTTCCTTGAAAGCCGAAATGCGAGATAAAATTGATTCTGAAAACTCGGCGTGACGTTTCATTTCGACCCATTCCGCGTCATCTAACTTGCTGGGTTTATCCAGAATTGTATTGCTTACCCCCAGCTTTCCGATGTCATGCAGCAGGGCCGCACGTTTCAACCATCTCCTGCGTTCATCCGTAAACTGCAAAGCTTCGGCAATCATATCGGTATAAAGCGTAACCCGGTTGCTGTGCCCACTTGTATAGGGGCTCTTTGAGTCAACCACTTCAGCGAAGCCTGCGGCGATATCGTCGAGAAAATCATCATCAATGATTTTGGCATGTAGTGCAGGCTCGAACTCATAAATCAGGCGCTGAACTTCATCGCTGTTCATCTTATCCCAAAATGCAGGACGCTCTGAAATGCAATTGAAGATTTCAACCAAGGCAGGGTCAAACCAGGTGCCACTGCGATTGTTTATTTCACGACGAGCGGCAATCTCGCCATCCGCCTTTTGGAACACATCCGCCACTTGGCAGAGCAGGGCAATTCTTGCGAACAGCGAGATATTTTGGCCCATCAAATTTAGGGGTTTTCCGCCACCATCCCAATGTTCATCCAAATGCGATATTCCATCTGCAACGGCCTCATCAAAATGCATTTTGCGGGCAATATCTGCACCACGCTGGCAGCGGGTGGCGATAAGCTCCGTGGAAATTTCGCCGCCATTTTGGAATATGTTTATCAAGGCCCGGAACCGTTCGCTCAGCCCGGATTTTAACCCGGTGTGAGATAAAACAAATCGCAAGGCTTGGGGCAGGCTGCCATCAATACGTTTGAAATCACTTTTGAAGCTGCGATCATCCATAATGTATAGTTCGCAGATGCGAGCGGCGTTGCTGCTACAGCCTAAGTCTTTCAGCAATAATGTATAGTAAAGTTGCCAAGATTGCTGGTCATCCAACCCCATCTCGTCAGCCATTTGCATTCCGATCCAGCAACACCGGACGCAATGGCCGGAGGGCTGACCCTCGGTCAAATCCAAGGCATAACTCAGGGCACCAAGTATTTCAGAGAGACGCATATTTTGGGTCATGAGGCCTTACTGTCCGTTGCACGATAGTAAGCTAGGAGATTTTGTTTAATGGTTTCTCAACTGCGCTTCAGCAGATTTAAGCCTTAATCCTCTCACCCTTCGGATCATAGAAGCTGCC
>JANYGE010000145.1 GCA_025362535.1 Hyphomicrobiales bacterium | reverse complement strand
CAGGTTTGCATGGCGGGCGGGAAGGCCCCGGCTTTGCTGAGCAGTGCAATATCAGTGGTGCCCGCATGCCAATACATAGCGATGATGGCGAGCAGCATGAGCACTGAGCCCAGCAATGTGTAAAGGAAGAATTTGAAACTGGCATAGACGCGGCGCGGTCCCCCCCAGATGCCGATGATCAGGAACATCGGGATCAAACCTGCTTCGAAGAACACGTAGAACAGCACAATGTCCGTGGCGCAGAACACGCCGATCATCAAGGTTTCGAGCACCAGAAATGCGATCATATATTCGCGCACGCGGGATTTGATGAACCATGAGGCGGCGATGCAAATTGGCATCAGAAATGTCGTGAGGATCACGAAGGGCATGGATATGCCATCCACGCCCATGCGGTAGCCAGCGATGGAGCCGAGCCATGGGTGATCTTCCACCAATTGATAACCCGCCTGCCCTGACGTGAAATTTTTCAAAATCAACAGCGAGATAAGGAAGGTGACGATGGTGGTCCACAAGGCAGCCCAACGGGCATAGCGCGCGGCTTGCTCATCTTCGCCACGGGCCAAGAGAATGAAAGCTGCTCCCACCAGTGGCAAGAATGTGACGACCGAAAGTAAGGGCCAGTTTTGCGACAACATTAGTGAGCGCCCCCGAACGTGAACCAAGAAATGATTGCCGCAACGCCGATCAACATAGCGAAGGCATAGTGATAGACATAACCGGTTTGCAGGCGGTTGACCTGAACCGTGACACCCGCAACCGAGGCTGCAACACCGTCTGGCCCGAAGCCATCAATGATTTCACCATCACCGGTTTTCCACAGGAAGCGGCCAAGCCACATGGCGGGGCGCACAAACAGGAAATTATACAATTCGTCGAAATACCATTTGTTGAGCAGGAATTGATAAAGCGGCTGGTGCATGGCGGCGAGACGCTTTGGAATGGACGTGTCACGGATATAGAACAGGAACGCCAAGGCAAAGCCTGAGATCATGGCAATAAAAGCCGACCATTTCACCAGGGTTGGAACCTCATGCATGTGATGCAGAATTTCATTTTCAGGCAGGCGATAAAGCGCCTTGCCCCAGAACAGCGCTTCCTCGTGGCCGATGAAATATTGCTCGAAATACCAGCCTGCGAACACCGCACCTGCCGCCAGCACATAAAGCGGCACCAGCATGACTTTAGAGCTTTCATGGATGTGAGACACAGTTTCCGCATCGGCATTGGTTTTGCCGTTGAAGGTCATGAAGGCCAAGCGCCATGAATAGAATGAGGTGCAGAAAGCAGCAATCACCAGAAGCCCGAAAGCATACATGGCAGGCGATGTGCCAGCGGCATAGGCCGCTTCGATAATGGCATCTTTGGAATAGAAGCCGGCAAAGCCGCCCACTCCTGGAATGCCCACGCCAGTTAATGCAAAAGTGCCAATCAGCATCATGGCCCAGGTCAATCTAATATGCGGTGCGAGGCCACCCATTTTGCGCATGTCTTGTTCGCCCGACATGGCATGGATCACCGAGCCTGCGCCTAAGAACAACAGGGCTTTGAAAAACGCATGGGTGAAGAGATGGAATATGCCAGCGCCATAAGCACCAACCCCCATGGCCACGAACATATAGCCAAGTTGCGAACAGGTGGAATAGGCAATCACCCGCTTGATGTCATTTTGCACAAGGCCGACCGTGGCGGCAAAGAACGCCGTGGTGCCACCAATGATCACCACCACATCGCGTGCGGCGGGGGCAAGTTCAAACAGCGGCGACATACGGGCCACTAAGAATACACCCGCCGTCACCATGGTAGCGGCATGGATCAAAGCTGAAACTGGTGTTGGGCCTTCCATCGCGTCTGGCAACCAGGTGTGCAGCAGAAACTGCGCCGATTTGCCCATGGCGCCCATGAACAACAGCAAGCACAGCGTTGTTAAAGTATCCCAATCATGACCGAGAAAGTGAATAGTTTTGCCGACAGCCGATGGCGCGTTGTCGAAGATGGTTTGGAACTCCACTGAGCCATAGACCATGAATACGCCGAATATGCCCAGTGCAAAGCCAAAGTCACCCACACGGTTGACCACGAAGGCTTTGATCGCGGCGGCATTGGCACTTTCGCGGGTGTACCAAAAGCCAATGAGCAAATAGGAAGCAAGGCCAACACCTTCCCAACCGAAGAACATCTGCACCAGATTATCGGAGGTGACCAGCATCAACATGGCAAAGGTGAAGAGCGAGAGATAAGCGAAGAAGCGCGGTTGGTGCTCGTCATGGCTCATATAGCCGAGCGAGTAAACGTGAACCAAAGCGGAAACCGTATTGACCACCACCAGCATCACTGCGGTGAGCGCATCCAGGCGTATGGCCCAGCCCGCATTCAAACTGCCCGATGAAATCCAGCGCAGCAATTCAATGCGCGTGTCATGGCCTTCATGCAGGAAGCCGAGGAAGATGATCCATGACATGATAGCCCCTAAGCAGAGCAGACCCGTAGTTAAATACATCGGCCACATCGGGCCTTCATAATGGCCGTGATGATCATCATGCGCGTGATCCGCATGGTCACCGCCCGCATGGTGATCGGCATAGGCCTCAGCATCGCTGCCGAGGTTTTTGAACATATTGGTGCCGAGAAGCCCGGCGATCAATGCACCGAGCAGTGGCAGGAATAGAATTGCCTGAACCATGTGACGCTCAGCCCTTCATCAAATTAATATCCTCAACCGCGATGGAGCCGCGGTTGCGGAAATAGGTGACTAAAATTGCAAGACCAATGGCCGCTTCGCCAGCAGCCACAGTGAGAATGAGCAGCGCAAACACCTGACCAACCAGATCATGCAAAGCCGATGAGAAAGCCACCAGATTGATGTTCACGGCGAGCAGCATCAGCTCAATCGACATCATGATAATAATCACGTTTTTGCGGTTCAAGAAAATGCCGAGAATGCCAATGGTGAAAAGAATGGCAGCAACAACAAGATAATGTGTGAGGCCGATCATCATATCCCCTCCCCTGATTTCACTTCGCGAATTTCAATTGATGTGGCTGGGCCACGGGCCACCTGATCGGCGATGTTCTGCCGCTTCACGTTAGGCTTATGGCGCATGGTCAAAACAATCGCACCGATCATGGCGACCAACAAAATCAAACCGGAGGTTTGGAACCAGAACACATATTTTGTATAAAGCACCAGACCGATCGCCTCAGTGTTGGTGATGTTATCCGGTTGCGGTGCCGAGACATGAGCGATCAAATCGGGGCTCAAGTTCCAGGTGCCAAACAGAAGAATAAGTTCAACCAGCAGAATAAATCCAATCACCGCGCCATAGGGCAGATAATTCATCATGCCCTTGCGCAGCTCTTCGAAATCCACATCGAGCATCATCACCACAAACAGGAACAGCACGGCGACAGCGCCGACATAGACCACCACCAAAATCATGGCGAGGAATTCAGCGCCGAGCAGCACAAATAATCCGGCAGCATTGAAGAAGCACAGGATCAAAAACAAAACCGAATGCACGGGGTTGCGCGCCGTCACCACCAGCACG
The DNA here is from genome assembly GCA_025362535.1 of Hyphomicrobiales bacterium. GTDB lineage: Bacteria > Pseudomonadota > Alphaproteobacteria > Rhizobiales > Aestuariivirgaceae > Aestuariivirga. The sequence continues at coordinate 1,038 of JANYGE010000145.1, read as the reverse complement.
GCTGATGCGATGGCGACGATGGAGAAGAGGTAAAAGAAAAATACGATTGCCATGATTCCAGCCCCTTAGCGATACGGCGCATCGAGCGCAATGTTGGCTGCTATCTCGCGTTCCCAGCGATCGCCATTGCTCAACAATTTTTCTTTGTTGAACAAAAGTTCTTCGCGGGTTTCAGTGGCGAATTCAAAGTTTGGACCTTCAACAATGGCATCCACCGGACAGGCTTCCTGACAGAAGCCACAGTAAATGCATTTCACCATATCAATGTCATAGCGCGTGGTGCGTCTGGTGCCGTCATTGCGGCGTGGGCCAGCTTCAATTGTGATGGCTTGGGCCGGGCAAATGGCTTCGCAGAGCTTGCAGGCAATGCAGCGTTCTTCGCCATTGGGATAACGCCGTAATGCATGCTCACCACGGAAGCGTGGGCTGAGCATGCCCTTCTCGTGCGGATAATTCAGCGTGGCTTTGGGGGCCACCAAATATTTCAAACCCAGCCAAAGCGCTGAAACAAATTCAGCCAAAAAAAGCGAACGGGCGGTTTGTGAAAGTCTCATGATGGCAACCATCCCATATAAACGAGCACGCCGGAGGTGAGCGCCACCCAGAACAGCGAAATTGGTAAAAATACTTTCCAGCCGAGGCGCATCAATTGGTCATAGCGATAACGCGGCACAACAGCTTTCACCATGGCGAACATGAAGAACACAAAGACCAGCTTGATGACAAACCAGATAACGCCGGGAACCCAGTTGAAGGGAGCCACATCAATGGGGGGCAACCAGCCGCCAAGGAACAAGATTGACGTCATGGCGCACATCATCGTGATAGCCACATATTCGCCGAGCATAAACAGGAGATAGGGCGTGGAGGAATATTCCACCATGAAGCCCGCCACCAGTTCAGATTCCGCTTCAACCAAATCAAACGGTGGGCGATTGGTTTCGGCCAGTGCTGAAATGAAGAAGATGATGAACATCGGGAACAGCGGAATGAAATACCAATCCAAGAGCGAAGCTGGTGCGCCAAGCTTGGTTCCCA
>JANYGE010000091.1 GCA_025362535.1 Hyphomicrobiales bacterium | reverse complement strand
GTTGCGAGATGAACCTTTGTTAATCCACGCCTATTTGCGGGCGCGCCATATGAGCCAACCTGCCGCAGCTTCGTTTCAAGCAATCATTGCAGCAATCAAGGGTTTTGCGGCATAGTGCGTTCTGTAAAATAAAGAGCACATCATGACGATCAAAACTGTCACTAAGTTTCCGCGCAAAATCAAGGAAATTGAAAATTTCTGGATTCCCATGTCGGATGGCGTGAAGCTGGCGGCGCGGATGTTTTTGCCGGTTGATGCCGAAAAAAATCCAGTGCCTGCTCTGCTCGAATATCTGCCTTATAGAAAGCGTGACGGCACCCATGTGCGTGATGCGCTCACCCATCCCTATATGGCGGGCCACGGTTATGCGTCGATCCGCGTTGATATGCGCGGCAATGGCGATTCAGAAGGCTTGATGGAAGATGAATACACCAAACAGGAACAAGATGACGCGCTGGAAGTGATCGCCTGGCTCGCCAAGCAAAAATGGTGCAGCGGCAAAGTGGGCATGTTTGGCATTTCCTGGGGCGGATTTAACGCCCTGCAAGTGGCCAGCCGCCAACCGCCAGCGCTTAAAGCCATTGTTACGATCTGCTCCACCGATGATCGTTATGAAGATGATATCCATTACAAGGGTGGCACTCTGCTCAATGAAAATCTCGGGTGGGCCGCCACTATGCTGGCTTATTCGTCGCGTCCGCCGGATCCAAAAATCGTCGGCAATAAATGGCGTAAAATGTGGATGGAGCGCCTGAAGAACGAACCTTTCCTTTTGATCCCGTGGTTGCAACATCCGCACCGTGATGCCTATTGGAAACATGGTTCTGTCTGTGAGAATTTTGGCGCAATCACCACGCCTGCCCTCATCGTTGGCGGCTGGAATGACGCTTATTCAAATGCTATCCCACGCCTGATGCGGGGCCTGCGCTGCCCGCGCAAGGCCATCATCGGACCATGGGTGCATAAATATCCGCATTTTGCCGTACCTGAGCCAAAGATCGGTTTCCTGCAGGAAATGCTGCGCTGGTGGGATTATTATTTGAAAGACATCAACACCAAGGTGCATGAAGAACAGGATTACCGCGTCTATGTGATGGATGCCTATAAGCCTGGAAAATTCCCTGAAGAAATTAAGGGCCGTTGGATCGGCGATAGCTATTGGGGCTTTGGCAATACCGAAACCAAATCTTGGGCGCTCAGCTCTAAGGGTATCTCTGCAGCGGCGGATGATAGGTCCTATACCCTCACTTCCAAGCAAAACACCGGCTTTGATGGTGGTGAATATTGTATCATCTGGCTCGGCCCAGAATTTCCAGGCGACCAAGCCAAGGATGATGCGCAATCCATCACCTTTGATAGCCCTGCTCTGGCGGATGATATCGACATTGTTGGCCAACCCACTATCAATCTGGAGTTCACGGTTGATAAGCCTGTGGCTCATGTGGCGGTGCGTTTGAATGATGTGTGGCCATCAGGCGAAGTGAGCCGCATCACCTATCATTTGCAAAACCTGTGCATGCGTGACAATCGCGAAGCCCCAGCGCCTCTCGAGCCGGGCAAGCGCTATACTGTAAAGATAAAAATGGACGATATTGCCTGGCGTGTGCCCAAAGGCCACAAATTGCGTGTTTCCATTTCCACCTCCTATTTCCCCATGATGTGGCCAGCCCCTGAACCCGTAGCGCTGACCGTGTATACGGAAAAATCTGAACTGCATTTGCCCATCCGCAAAAAAGTATCCCCAGAAAAATTGGTGGAATTTTGTCCTCCCGAAGCCGCATCCCCTGTCCAACAAAAGCAGATCAAGAAATCATCGAACAAGCGTGAGATGACGGTTGATCCAAAAACGGGCGAAACCAGATTGGCCATTGTTGATGATTTTGGCACCCAAGAAATCAAACCGCATGGCATGATCATTTGGGGCGCTGGCCGCGAAAATTATTCGATCATGCCGGATGATCCGCTCTCGGCAAAAATGGAAACCCATTGGACCGAGGCCAGAAAGCGTGGAACCTGGGAAGCCCGCACCGAAACCTATGGGCGCTTGACGGCAACAAAAACCCATTGGATTGTCTGGGGCAAGATCGAGGCCTATGAAGGCAAGAAACAAGTCTTCGTAAAAGAGTTCAATGAAAAAATAGAACGCAAACTGCAATGATCCATATCTATTGGTAAGCCGTAAAAGAGGCATTAGGTGAATTTGAAAAAACCATATGCTCATGCCCTTGGTCAACATGACTGACCCCAGCGCCACAACCAGTGGCCAGCGTAATGATATTTACGCGGTACTTCTGCACCGGGTTGCGCAGTCACGCGATCGCTTGGCTTTTGCTGAGTTGTTCGATCATTTTGCTCCGCGCGTTAAAAGCTTTATGATGCGCAAAGGCTGCAATGCTGAGCAGGCAGAAGACTTGGTCCAGGAAGCCATGATTGCGGTTTGGACAAAAGCCGCACTTTTTTCAACGGATCGTGGCTCAGTCTCGACGTGGATATTCACCATTGCGCGCAACCTTTGGATTGATCGCCTGCGCCGCGAAAAATCACAACTCTATACGGATTTGGAAGATTTTGATGCGCCCGATGGTGCGACGGGTGCAGAGGAAAACCTCGGACGTTCACAAGAGGATAACTATGTTGCACAAGCCCTGGAGCAAATTCCAGTGGAACAGCGCGAGTTACTGATCCTTTCTTTCGTGGAGGACGTACCACAAAGTGAAATAGCCCAAAGACTGAACATTCCTTTGGGCACGGTTAAATCACGCATGCGGCTGGGTTATCAGCGCATGCGCAAATTACTGGAGACAGTGACGTGAAGATTGCTCATCATTTGGATGATGCCACACTCGTGGGCTTTGCCGCTGGCACCTTGGCGCCAGCCCATAGCATAGTCGCGAGCGCTCACATGGCCCTGTGCCCGCAATGCCGTGCCACATTGCATAAGGCTGAAGCCATTGGCGGCGGCATATTGGCGGATCAGGCGCCGACTGCCGTTTCGCAAACCTTGCGTGCGGCCACTTTGGCCAGCCTTGAAGGCTTGCCTGTTTCTGCACCCAAAAAGCCCAGTGCTCCCTTAAAAGCAGGCGCATTGCCTGATGTGCTGGTGCGGGCCTTGGGGGTCACGTCACTGGATCAGATCAAATGGCACCGCAAATTACCTGGTGTTGCGATTTATGATGTGCCGCTGCCAAAAGGCACCAAAGCCAAATTGAAACTGCTCGCCTTGGAAAAAGGCCGCGCCATGCCAGATCATGGCCATGGTGGCGAGGAACTGACCTTGGTTTTGAAGGGGTCTTACAGCGATAAATTTGGAAAATTCACTGCGGGCGATGTGGCGGATTTAGCTGAAGATGTTGAACATCAACCAATTGTGGATTCGGACGAAACCTGCATCTGCTTGATTTCATTTGATGTTCCGGCAAAATTCAAATCAATCTGGGCAAGATTGGCCCAGCCATTTTCAGGCATGTGAACAATTGTAATTAATGAACGCCAGATAAACGAAGGCCTCAGGCTTGGTTCAGAGGGGTTCTCCTAAAAAGGCACCATCAAATGCTTTTAGAGAGGGAATTTAATTATGAACCATTTTTTCAAAACTGCCGCCGCCGCAACATTAATTTTTGCAGGCCTGATTTCATCTTCAGCCGTAGCCGCTGAAAAACAGCCTTTTGCCGGTATCGTTATCGTGCCAGCCTCGGCTCCGCCAAGCGCTCAAATCGAAATAACCCAACCGAGCTTCAAGCGCGGCAAAGCTGTTATTTACGCGACTGACAAAAAGCCAGGCTCGATCATCATCAACACCAAAACCAATCAGCTCTTCTACGTGCTCGGCATGGACCGCGCTGTGATGTACCGCGTGGCCACTGCCAAGAAAGGTTTTGAATGGACGGGTGTAAACAAAGTTTCAGCCAAGACCCAATGGCCAGATTGGCGTCCACCCGTTGAAATGTTGCAACGCCGCCCGGAATTGCCAGCCTATATGGCAGGCGGCCCTAAGAACCCACTCGGTGCGCGCGCCATCTATCTCGGTTCCACCATTTACCGCATCCATGGCACCAATGAACCAAGCTCCATCGGCAAAGCCGCATCATCAGGCTGCATCCGCATGCTGAACGAAGATGTGAGCGAGCTTTACAATTTCGTAAAGCAAGGTGCCGAAGTGACCGTATTGTAAAGTTTACCAGTGCGACAGTGAGCGAAGGGCTTCGACGAAAACGTCGAAGCCTTTTTATTTAGGTCCACTGTATTTGCTAATTGAGTATCGTAACTTCCGCTTGCGGATCTGTTGGCGCTGGTCGATGTCCCGTTAAATCCTCAAAAAGCCCTTGGTATTTTTTCACCATGGCTTCGCCACAAAATCGGCGGTGGGCAACTTCAGCTGCTTTGTCGCCTGTTATTTGGCGAAACTCAGGGTCCAGAAAGGGTTGGATTTCCTGTGCCATCGACATCACATCTCCGGGCTTAAATAACGCGCCGGTTGCACCATGATCAATAACCTCCCGTGCGCCACCTGCATTTGCCATCAACATTGGCCGCCCCATCGCCATGCACTCGCAGGCAAACAATCCGAAAACCTCTGAGAGACTGGTGAGTATGCCAATATCCGTGGCCGCAATCGGAATGACGGGATCAGCCCAAAGACCAGCAAACACAACAGCACCATCCAAACCAAGTTCATGGGCTAGGTCTTTGAGGGCATCTTTTTGAGAGCCATCACCAACAATCAAAGCTTTGACGCGGTGATCCTTCTCCCGCAGTAAAGCCACCAACTGCAACAAATAGTCTAAATTCTTATCGACAGCCAACCTGCTGCAGGTTCCAATAACAATATCATTTTCACTAAATCCAAAGTGTTGGCGAGCCGATTGACGATGAGAGGCCGCCGCCAGTTTTGAAAAATGACGAAGATC
>JANYGE010000024.1 GCA_025362535.1 Hyphomicrobiales bacterium | reverse complement strand
GTCACAGCGTTTTTATTTTTGCATGAGCGCATGTCATTTGCCCAAATCATCGGTGCGATTGTTTTGATGTTTGGCCTAGCCATCGTCGAAGGTCTGATCAAAGTCAGGCGCTCACTTGCGGCGTAAATGCTCATCCAAGCGCGGCATAATCTCGATGAAATTGCAGGGCTTGTGGCGGTAATCGAGTTGCGGTTTTAAAATCTCGTCCCAGCCATCGCGGCAGGCCCCGGGTGAGCCCGGCAGGCAGAACACATATTTACCACCCACCAAGCCCGCGGTGGCGCGTGACTGCACAGTTGAAGTTCCGATTTTTTGAAAGCTCATCATGTGAAACAAAACCCCAAAGCCTTCGATTTCCTTATCGAACAGAGGCCGCATGGCTTCAACGGTCACATCATGGCCCGTAAGCCCAGTGCCACCCGTCGAGATGATCACATCAACCGACTTATCCTTCACAAGCTTGCGCACCAAAGCGCGAATAGCTCGCACATCATCTTTCACAATGGCGCGGCCAGCAAGGCGGTGGCCCTCGGCTTCGATACGCTCCACCAAAACCTGACCAGATTTATCATCCGCCAAAACCCGCGTGTCTGAAATCGTAATCACCGCAATACCAACAGGGATAAATTCGCGCTCACTCATATTTTTAACTCATCAAGTTTCATGCGAAAGGCGAGAAGATCACGCCAAGCCAGTTTTTTCTGCGCCGGAAATTTAAGAAGCTCATCGGGATGCAGCGTTGCCATGAATGCTGCAGCACCAACAGCCTGCCACTTGCCGCGCTGGCGAATAATAGAAGCATCACCACCCGCCAAATATTCTCCAGCAATCGCACTAAAACTCAAAATCACTTTCGGCTGCATGATCTCAATGGCCCGCACTGCAAATGGCATGCACATGGCAATTTCATTTTCCAGCGGCGCGCGGTTGCCAGGTGGTCGCCACGCAATAAAATTCATCATAGCCACATCGTCAATTTTCACATCAATCGCCGCCAGCATGGCTTGCAACAATACGCGCGACTTTCCAGCAAACACTTGCCCCGAACGATCTTCCTCATTGCGTGGGCGATCTCCCATAATCAAAATGGGCGAGTTCAAATTGCCTTCAATAAAGCTGAGTTGCGTAGCGGATTTGCGTAAAGGGTTCGCATCAAAATAATTGAGCGCCTGCGTGAGGACTTCAATGGTGCCACAAGCGTCAGCTTGCGCTGCGGCATTTGCAGCGGATTGATCGGGTAATGTGGCTGGCCGCACTGTCTCAACAGCTACAGGTTTTGCCTTTTCCACCACAATACTGGCCGCAAAGCGGTCGATAGCCACTTCACCCACAATTTCATCGGCACCCATCTCCACCAGCCAAGCCAAGGCTTCTGCAGGGTTCATGTCGTTTGGCTGCTGATCAGTGTCCATTTTGGCTGCTTGTCATCATGTGTGCATTTCCTATAACAGACCTCACAGCACAGGTGCAAATTAAGGAATCGAAGATGCAGCGCGAAGCCATGGAATATGATGTCGTCATCGTGGGTGCAGGCCCCGCAGGATTGGCAGCGGCCATTCGTGTAAAACAGCTCTCGCCAGATACGAGCGTCTGCGTTCTTGAAAAAGGGTCCGAAGTTGGAGCGCATATCCTGTCAGGCGCAGTGATTGATCCAATTGCTTTAAATGAGCTGATTCCCGATTGGAAAGAAAAAGGTGCTCCCCTCAATACGCCTGTAAATGAAGATCGATTTTATGTCTTAGGACCATCGGGTGCCTTGCGCCTGCCTAATTTCATGATGCCACCGTTGATGAACAATCACGGCAACTATGCTGTGTCCCTCGGCAATGTCTGCCGCTGGCTAGCCACTCAAGCTGAAGGTTTAGGCGTTGAGATTTATCCAGGCTTTGCCGCATCAGAAGTTTTGTACCGTGATGATGGTTCAGTGCGTGGCGTGGTGGCGGGTGTGATGGGTATCGCCAAGGATGGCACCCATAAACCCGATTATCAGCCTGGCATGGAGCTTATCGGCAAATATGTTTTGATTGCTGAAGGGGTGCGCGGCTCTCTCGCCAAGGAAATCATCGCCAATTACAATTTATCTGAAGGCCGTGAGCCGCAAAAATTTGGCCTTGGCATGAAAGAGCTGTGGGAAGTGAAACCTGAGAACCATAAGCAAGGTCAGGTGACCCACACCATGGGTTGGCCACTGGGCATGAAAACCGGCGGCGGCAGTTTCATGTATCATCTGGAAGATAATCTGGTGTCGATCGGTTTCGTGGTTCACCTCAATTATCAAAACCCATATCTGTTCCCTTACATGGAATTTCAGCGTTACAAGCATCATCCGCTGATTGCCCAAGTGCTCGAAGGTGGAAGGCGCGTGGCCTATGGCGCGCGCGCGATCACCGAAGGTGGCTTTCAATCTGTGCCCAAATTGCCGTTCCCCGGAGGCGCACTCATTGGTTGTTCAGCAGGTTTCGTCAATGTGCCGCGTATCAAGGGCAGCCATAACGCGATGAAAACCGGCATGTTGGCGGCAGAAGCCGCGGTGGCCGCAATTCAAGCGGGCCGCAGTGGTGACACGCTGAATGAATATCAAACGGCTTATGAAAATTCATGGGTCTATGAAGATTTGAAGAAAGTAAAAAACGTAAAACCCATGTGGTCGAAGCTCGGCTTGCTGGGGGGTGCGGTTCTGGGTGCTGCCGATATGTGGCTCAACACCTTATTTGGTTTTGGCCTAGGCACATGGAAACATGGCAAACCAGATTATGCCACGTTGAAGCCAGCCTCCGAATGCAAACCAATCAATTATCCCAAACCCGATGGTGTTCTATCCTTTGACCGCCTCACCAATGTGGCCTTTTCGGCAACCGCACATGAGGAAGACGAGCCAGCGCACCTAAAGCTTAAAGATGTAAATATTCCAATCATGGTTAATCTTCCTACATGGGCAGAACCCGCCCAACGCTATTGCCCAGCGGGTGTTTATGAAGTGGTGAGCGAAGATGGAAAAGCGCCAAGATTCCAAATAAACCACCAAAACTGCGTACACTGTAAAACCTGTGACATAAAAGACCCATCCCAGAATATAACTTGGGTTGTGCCGCAAGGTGGCGAGGGACCAAACTATCCGAATATGTAAAAGGCTGAACTTTCCAAAACCAATAAAAAGCAAGCAATTAGCGCAAGGGGTTGTTTAACCTCAATGGCGTAAATCTGTCCGACGTAATTTCTTCGGGGAGTACTAGCATAATGCGTTCGCACATCAGCCAAAATACAAAGTTTCGTCGCTTCAAATCATTTTTGAAGAACGATGCTGGCTCGATTGCGCAAATGTTAGGCCTCAGCGCACTTCCACTTTTTGCGGCTTTGGGTGCCGCCGTCGATACAGTGCGCCTGAATCGTGAACAAACGGCATTTAATGCCGCCGTCGATTCCGCAGTCTTGGCCATTGCCGCCGATGACCGATCGGCGATTGGCAATCAAACCACAGCACAGCAAGCCGCAAGCATCACTCTACTTCAAGATATAGCCAAGAATTATGTCAACGCGAGTTACAAGCCCTCGGCTGGCACCAGCAATGACATTGCCGTCACTCTCGCTATCACAAATCAGGCGATCGTGATCACCGCGACACACTCCGTTCCAACCGCTGTCATGGGTCTTTTTGGCGCGGGGACAACGACATTGACCACAACATCCGAAGTTAAAAAAGCCATGCGCCCAATAGAGGTGACGCTGGTCATGGATACGACGGGTTCAATGGCGACGAACAACAAAATTGCGGGCGCAAA
>JANYGE010000432.1 GCA_025362535.1 Hyphomicrobiales bacterium | reverse complement strand
CCATCCGCGATCTTTCGATGGAAGGCCGCATGACGGTTTGCAACATGACCATTGAAGGCGGTGCTCGTGCCGGGATGATTGCGCCGGACGAAAAAGCATACGCTTTCTTGAAGGGCAAACCCAAAGCGCCAAAAGGTGCTGAGTGGGACGCGGCTCTCAAATATTGGGAAACGTTGAAATCAGATGAAGGCGCTCATTTTGACCGCATCGTAAAACTCGATGCCGCCAATCTGCCCCCCATCGTAAGCTGGGGCACCAGCCCTGAAGATGTGGTTTCAGTGGCTGGCATTATTCCTGATCCAGCTCTCATTGCTGATGAAGGCAAGCGCCAGTCCAAGATCCGTGCGCTTGAATATATGGGCCTCCATGCAGGCCAGAAGATCACTGATATTCCACTCGATGTGATTTGGATCGGCTCCTGCACCAATGGCCGCATTGAAGATATGCGCGCCGTGGCCGAGGTGGTGAAAGGCAAGAAGATTTCGGCCAATCTGGACTATGCCATGATTGTTCCAGGCTCAGGCCTGGTCAAAGAAATGGCCGAAGCCGAAGGTCTGCATAAGATTTTCTTGGATGCGGGCTTCCAATGGCGTGAACCAGGCTGCTCTATGTGCTTGGCCATGAACCCAGACCAGCTAAAACCCGGCCAACGTGCTGCTTCCACCTCAAACCGCAATTTTGAAGGCCGCCAAGGCTATAAGGGCAGAACCCACTTGGTCAGCCCTCAAATGGCAGCTGCGGCAGCTCTTGCGGGCAAATTTGTGGATATCCGACAATAATTGAAATCACAAAATTAACATATTTAATTCAACAGGCGTTTACGTTAATGAAACGCTTGGATGGTAATTGATTCGCTTCACTGTGAATTAGACCCGTGGGAGTTTCTAATGAGTTCGACAACGGTTGCTGCAGATGCCAAGTTTCTGCGCCGCGTATTTATGGGCCTTGTGGTCCTCACCCTGTTCACCGGCGGCATGGCTGGCCTCGCTACGGTACAAGCTATGAGCTCGACTCCTGGCAGCTGCTTGATTTTCTGCGAATAATTTCAGTCGCATTCAGATACAAAAAACCGACCGCGGGGAGATCACGGTCGGCTTTTCGAATTTCAGGTTAGCCTTGCAGGGGACCTGTCGGGTTGCTTAGTAGCAAACCCACTGCTTGGACCAAGATACGATCTTGTGTGTGTGGTTCCAATTCCAATGCTTGTGCTTCACCATTTTGAAGCCGCAATCATCGTCATAGCCAGCGTCATAATAGCCGCCGCCATAACCACCATTATAGCCACCATCATAATAGCCAACCCCACCGAGGTTGAAGCCAAGATCAATGTTTACATTGGTTTTAGCTTGGGCTGAAGCGCCGAGGCCAATTGTGAGGGCAGCAGCGGCGGTAAGAGCGATCAAAATCTTGCGTGTCATAATTTTAGTCCTTCCAGGTTGTGTTCGGTTCATTTGGTTTGCGGTGTTCATCACCGTTGATGTGACCCTTATGAAGGAATGGCTCTGAACCTATTCTGAGGATGACGTTAATCTGCCGTTCATGTTGAAAATATCGCGACGAGCCTGTAGAAGCCCCGAGAATGAGCTCGAAACCAACCATATTTATTGACGGCGAAGCAGGCACCACAGGCCTGCAAATCCGTGATCGTCTGAAAAACCGCAATGATTTGGAGCTGGTCTCCATTCCACATGACAAGCGCAAAGATATGGACGCCAAGCGCGATCTGCTGAACAGCGTTGATGTGGCGATACTTTGTTTGCCCGATGATGCAGCCATTGAGGCTGTTTCATTGATCACATCAAAAACCCGCGTGATCGATGCCTCGACAGCTTTTCGCGTCAACCCAGATTGGGCCTATGGCTTTGCCGAGCTTGATGCCAAACAGCATGATAAAATTGCCAATGCTAAATTTGTGTCAAACCCCGGCTGTTATCCGCAAGGTTTGATCGCCCTCACCAAGCCCTTAATTGGTGCTGGCATTCTCGCAGCTGACTATCCCTTCACCTATAACGCGATCAGCGGTTATTCCGGTGGTGGCAAAAAGATGATTGAAGATTATGTGGCCCAAGGCAAAAGCGCATCGCCCTACATGCCTTACGGCCTCACCTTCAAGCACAAGCATTTGGCCGAAATGAAACTCTATGCTGGCCTTTCACGCGGTGTGATATTCCAACCAGCTGTGGGCAATTATGCCCAAGGCATGATGGGCTGCGTGCCATTATTCACAAAACATTCGGGTGCTGAAATCCACAGTATACTGACGAATTATTTCGAAGGCTCACGCTTCATCAGTGTGGCTCCGCTGGAACCCCATGAACGTCACGTCAGCCTAAATCCGGAAGCGCTGAACAACACCAACAATATGCATCTGCATGTTTTTGCCAACGACACTTCAGGCCAAGTGTTACTCATGGCTATTTACGACAATCTCGGCAAAGGTGCTTCGGGTGCTGCTGTACAAAATCTCAACATCATGATTGGTGCGGACGAAGCCACATCAGTCGATCTCGTATAGAAGGAAAGATCATGGATAAATTCAATACGCTCACAGGTGTGGCGGCTCCGCTCAACATCACCAATATCGACACTGATATGATCATTCCAAAGCAATTCCTGAAAACGATTTTGCGCACGGGTCTCGGCAAGTCACTGTTCTATGAAATGCGCTACACCCAAGAAGGCGTTGAACTGCCAGAATTTGTTTTAAACAAACCAGCCTATCGCAAGGCCGAAATTTTGGTGGCTGGCGATAATTTTGGCTGTGGCTCATCACGCGAACACGCCCCTTGGGCGCTGTTAGATTTCGGTATTCGCTGCGTGATCGCCACCAGCTTTGCAGATATTTTTTATAATAATTGCTTCAAGAATGGCATTCTTCCAATTGTTGTCAGCGCTGAAGATCAAAAGAAACTTCTTGATGATGC
>JANYGE010000427.1 GCA_025362535.1 Hyphomicrobiales bacterium | reverse complement strand
ATTTTCGCCAATTTGAAATTTATTGTGTTAACAATATCTTGCGATAATGTTCGAAGCCGGAGCAGCTGTCTCAAGCTGAAACAGATTTGCTCCGCGTCGGGTGCCCCAGCAGAGCATCATTAAGAGCCGTCAAAGACTGTGGTTTGCCAAAATAATAGCCTTGTAAAAGCTCGCAGCCGGCAAGCCGCATCAGAGTGGCATCTTCTTCAGTTTCTACCCCTTCGGCAATCACATCGGCTGAAAGCCCCTTGGCAATAAGAACTGTACCTTGCACAATATTCGGAGCCATGCTTCCGCGCGAAAGCGATTGTGTAAGGCTGCGGTCAAGTTTAATTTTGTCAAAGGCAAAGCGATGCAAATAGCCAACACTTGCATAGCCCGTGCCAAAATCATCAAGCGCAACGGTAACGCCTAGGGCCTGCAATTCGCCAATTACAATCTTGGCGCGATCCGGGTTTTGAATCAAAACCGATTCCGTAAATTCAACCTCAAGCCGCCTGAGATCAAAATTAAACTCTGCGGCCACCGTTTGAATATCCTGCACCAAGCTCAGGCGCTTGATTTGCAGGGGCGAAAAATTCACCGCAACTTTGAGATCACGCCAGTTTGACATATCCCGACAAGACTTACGCAAAATCGCCATGCCCAATTTATCAATCAAACCATGCTGTTCAGCTAAGGCAATAAAACGATCAGGCCCAAGTTTTCGATGTGATGATTGTGGCCAGCGTGCCAGGGCCTCGACACCTAAAATCTCGCGATCACGCGACGATACAAAAGGTTGATAGGCAACCTCTATCAGATCTTTCTCAAGAATACTGCGCAGCTCGGCAACAATACTGAGATTTTCAGCGCGCTCTAAATCAAGGTTCGCGTTAAACTTGCGCCAACGATTACGGCCATTTTCTTTTGCATCATACATGGCAATATCAGCCTGCCGCATAAACTCTGAAACCACCATGTTCGGATCGTTGCATTTTACCAAGCCAATGCTGGCCCCAACACTCACAATGCGTCCCTGCAAATCAAACGGCTCGCGGATAAACTGCAAAATCTTTTCAGCAACAATTTCAGTTTCGGCAAAACTATCTCTGCCTGCACGAAACAAAGCGAATTCATCACCACCAAGCCGCGCCACCACAAATTGATCACCAGCGATCTTCTGTAAACCTTCGGCCACCACTTTGATCAGGCAGTCACCAATCTCATGACCATAGGCGTCATTAACTGCTTTGAAGCCGTCAAGATCAATAAAGGCCAGAGCCATTTCGCCATTTTCAGTATTGGCCAAGGGCAGACCTTTGGTAATTTCTTCAATCAGCAAAACCCGGTTCGGCAAGGCCGACAATGCATCGTGATGGGCCGAGTGATGGGCCTGCTTTTCACTCTTTTCAATTCTGGCCAAGGTGGAAAGATGCACCAGAGCAAGCGGCAACATAACCCCCACCAATGTCAAAATATTGAGTACCACACTCAATTGATGGGCATCACGTGCAGCTTTGCCTGGGTTGCTATCAGTCCAATAGAGTTTTGCCACAGGCTGCCCCCATCGGTTGGGAACAATCTGCCCACCATCCTCAAGTGAGTTAAGCGGACCCAATTTCAGGTCATGTAAAATAAAGTTTTGACCCAAAGTCGCGACTGAATCGGCTGTAACTGTTTTCAGGATGAGAAGATAGTTTGGCTTCTCAAACTTAAGTTTCTTGCCCTCGGAATATGGCAGAATAGGAGCGATTGCAAAAAATGCGACACCATTTGGGGTCTGCACAAAACTGCTAATCGAGGTGAACGTCATATTATCATCTGGAAGTGCTGCCAGCGCCAAATACAGTGCCGGGCCAATATACTCAGATGCTGGAACTTCCATTTTCTCGCCAAGATGATAGCCAACGATTGTTTGGCCTTTAGCGTCCAGAACAAAAACCGTATCATAATTTGAATCTGTAGTGCCCACCCCCCAAGTTTGCTGCAACCAAGCAATATCCACAGGTTCGTAAGCCAGAACTGCCGCATCGTCCCAATGAGCATTGTCAGTCGCAATACCTTCCAGGCCTGCTCGCAATGAGTAAATCGCCGATTGCGCCGCTTGCGCGCTCCGCACATGCTCTTGCCGATTCACACTCTCAGCAATATTATTGAGCATTCTGAAACTGTCGAATGTTTGCATCAAGGCAGCAAAAATCAGCGGCAAGACAATCAATGCCACCAATTTAAGATTTGTCTTAAAACGCCACTTCACCAACGCACACTCACACCCAGAGAGACCGAGTAAAGGGCAGCTTCGTGAATATACTCTTTATTTTACATGATTTCAGGCACGTAGTAGGCGTTTTGCTTAAAATGAGGGTTACCAAAAAATAAATATGAGATGTTGTTGCCTTTCTCAATCAAGCCGACTAGAAGCACCCCAACTTCAATTCTCTAAGTTGAAACCCTTGACGCGGGATGGAGCAGCCCGGTAGCTCGTCAGGCTCATAACCTGAAGGTCGTCAGTTCAAATCTGGCTCCCGCAACCAAATAGAAACCCGTTATCTCAATCAGATGACGGGTTTTCTTTTAGGGTCTCTGCTTACGGCGTAAAATTACGAATAATGTCTTTCAAGCCAGGTTCC
>JANYGE010000425.1 GCA_025362535.1 Hyphomicrobiales bacterium | reverse complement strand
GCATCAGTCAGGCTCGAGCGTTGAGTCTCAATTGTTGCCGCCTCTTTTTGTCCCGCCGTGGGCAAAGGCCCCAGCTGATCAAGTTGCTGCTTCACATCATCCAAAGGCGATTTGAGTTTTTCGACTTCGGCAACTGCGTCTAAGCGCAGCCGCTCAACAAGGCCGCGTTGCTCGGCCAATTGTTCGTCAGTCACACCTTCCTGATCGAGAACTGTTTGCACCCGCTCAAGATCGGATCGCATGCCCGTGGCTTCACGCTCAGCTGCGAGCAAAGCCGTATCATCAAAAGCCGCCGCCACTCCAATATGAAGCAGCAGCGCCAGAGCTGTGAGACAGGCCCTGATGGTGGGGCCAAATTTCATTGTTAAACCAACCGACTTTGGACCACGGCGGCCGCAATAAAGGACGCAAACAGCGGGTGTGGCTCAAACGGTTTTGATTTGAGTTCAGGATGATATTGCACCCCAATGAACCAAGGGTGATTGGGATATTCGACAGTTTCTGGCAGCAACCCATCAGGCGATAGACCAGCAAATTTGAGACCGGCTTTTTCAAGCCGGGCGCGGTAAGCCGTGTTCACTTCATAACGGTGGCGGTGGCGTTCAGAAATGCGTGTGTCACCATAAATTTCCGCAATGTGAGAGCCTGGTTGCAAGCTCGCATCAAATGCGCCCAGACGCATGGTGCCGCCAAGATCGCCACCTGCTTTTCGAATTTCAAGCTCATTGCCTTTCATCCACTCGGTCATGGTGCCAACAACAGGCTCGGTGGTTTCACCAAATTCGGTGGAGCTGGCGTTTTCAATGTGGCACAAGTTTCGCGCCGCTTCGATGCAGGCCATTTGCATGCCAAAGCAAATGCCGAAATAGGGCACATCCTTGGTGCGGGCAAAGGTTGCCGCTTTGATTTTACCCTCGGCACCACGTTCGCCAAATCCGCCCGGCACCAAAATGCCATGAACGCCTTCAAGATAAGGGGCCGGATCTTCTTTTTCGAAAATCTCAGATTCAATCCATTCCAGATTGACTTTCACTTTATTGGCAATGCCACCATGCACCAAAGCTTCTTTCAGTGATTTATAGGCATCGAGCAGACCGGTATATTTGCCAACAACCGCAATGGTCACTTCGCCTTCTGGGTGCGCAATACGATTTGAGATTTCATCCCACTTGGCAAGATCAGGGCGAATGGAATTCACAATGCCAAAGGCCGCCAGCACTTCATCATCCAAACCTTCAGCATGATAGGCCCGTGGCACATCATAAATGCTGGCCACGTCCAATGCCTGAATTACGGCTGAGGGGCGCACATTACAAAACAGTGCAATTTTGCGGCGTTCATTTTCGGGAATTTCACGATCAGCCCGGCACATCAAAATATCAGGTTGAATACCAATCGAGCGCAGCTCTTTCACTGAATGCTGGGTGGGCTTGGTTTTCAATTCGCCTGCAGTTGGAATGTAAGGCATCAAGGTGAGATGGATATAAATACAGGAGCCTCTTGGCTGCTCTTGGCCAAACTGACGAATAGCTTCAAAAAATGGCAGGCCCTCAATGTCGCCCACCGTGCCACCAACTTCAACCAAAATGAAATCAAAGCCATCGCTATCAAGCTTCACGAAATCTTTAATAGCGTCCGTCACATGCGGAATCACCTGAACCGTGCCGCCGAGAAAATCGCCGCGACGTTCCTTGACAATAATCTCCTGATAAATTTTGCCAGTGGTGATGTTGTCACCCTTATTGGCATGACGACCCGTGAAGCGCTCATAATGGCCAAGATCAAGATCAGTCTCTGCGCCATCATCAGTCACAAACACTTCGCCATGCTGATAGGGGCTCATGGTGCCCGGATCGACATTGAGATAGGGGTCAAGTTTGCGCAGCCGCACTTTGTAGCCACGCGCCTGCAGCAAAGCACCCAGTGCCGCTGAAGCTAGACCTTTACCAAGGGAGGAAACCACGCCGCCAGTTATGAATATATATCGCGCCATGGGAAACAACCCTACCCCGCCACGAGCTTGATTCGAAGCGTTACTTAATTGATTTCTAAAAATTGTGGAAAGCCGTGAAACACTAAGGTTTCACGGGCCTTGTATTTAATTGGTTGGAACGGCTGGCTTAGACGTGTCCAACTTAGGCAATAAACTGCCGCCACCTGTATCGGTTGCCGGAGCCGTGCCCGCTGGTGCTGGCTGAGTTTGAACCTGATTCATAATCGAAGCGCCACCCTTTTGATTCGACAACATGGTCAAAGCAATTGATGTGGCAAAGAAGCAAGCGGCCAAAATAGCCGTAGCGCGGGTCAACGTATTGCCCACACCGCGTGATGAAAACAAATTGCCCGAGCCCCCGCCAATGCCCAAAGCCCCGCCTTCTGAGCGTTGCAGCATAACAAGCCCAATGAGAACGACAGCGACTATGAGGTGAATAACGAGGAGAATTTGTTGCATTATGGAGTTCCGTTTAGATTTTGCGTGGCTTTAGCCCCTCTAGATGGTGAAGGCAAGCCTGTCTGACAAGCCGCAGAGCTCAACTCCTTTTATGAACGCCAAATTAACAGCCTATTCAGAGGCGGTTCGGATTCGCACTGATATTTGCAGCGCCATCATAACAACTCAAACATCACATCGGATACTATCTTGACACATTCACTCACTCTTCCTGCTCTGGCCAATTCCAATTTTCCACGGTCATTCATTTTCACAGCCTTCAACAATTTCAAACAAATCATGGAACGCCGCCAAGCAAAAGCAAATATGTTGCTTCTCAATGATCATTTATTGAAAGATATCGGCCTCGACCGTGAAGACGTAACATACAACAATTTCTAATGCTGGAAATTCGGGCCTAGGTTTTTGGCTCGTAACGATAACGGAAGGTGCAGCACGATGCGCCTTCCATGATTGTCTGCTTGCGCTCCAAACTGATGCGCGGGTCATAACCTTCGCAGAAGGTGCCATCGCGATTGCATGATAGCAAATGGCCAATTTTGCCAAGGCCCATGTCGCGGTAGGTTTCAGCATATTTGCAGCGCGTCACATTGAAATTGAAAGTCGTGTCGTTGGCTTCCAACACATCAACTTCAAGTGCCCCATCAGCCGTCCACAATTCATAGAGCTTGATGAAATCGGCCATGGAAGTAACACCACCCGGCGCTTTTGCAGCAAAATTCTTCCCCTCAGCGATTGCGGCCTTGCGAATAGCCGAATCCAGAATTTCCGCAGCCTTGGCCTCGCCAAGGTGTTCCACCATTTCAGCAAAGATCGGCCCGATAACCTGGGCTTGAAGTGTGCGCTTGGTGAGGGTGGGAAGTTCGGTCATGATTGATACTGCAAAACCTAATGGAGAAGTATGGGCAACTCAAGATGAATCCTGACGCAGCGCATCCCAAGCCAGAGCATGGCACTCTTTGAGTATATGGTCGATTTCGGCTTTGGGCTTAGCACTGTGGCCGGGTGGCGGGCCGGGGCGCAAAGGCGAGGTGAATTTGGGGTTTTGCATCTTTTCGCGCTTGGCCTTCCAGCGCACCAGGCGCTGGGCTTGGCGCGGTATAGTTTCAAGCGCATGGGCGACAGCAGCCAGCCTTCGGCACAGGTGTGCAGCCTTCATACTGCCTTCTGGTTCTTCGGGCCGCCGCTGAAACCGCGGGTTAAACAGAGGGTTGGGAAAGCTGCTGTAAGTTTTCACTGTGACAAAAAGTGGATTTTCGAACTTTTCGAAGTCAAAGCGCTTTCGCGTGTCAAACAATTGAAATGCCGTGCGCTTAGATCCACCACCCACAATCACCAGTCCCCTCGGCATGGAACGTGGGCTTGATGGCTTCACCACCAGCCCATGTGCGGCAATCACAATCAAACGACGCAAAGCCGATTCCGCAGGGCGCAACAGGCGTGTCGCCGCCACATAAAGCGCATGTGGCAAGCGCTCCACTGTTTGGCCGCGAACAAGACCCAGCAAAGCAAAAATCCCTGCCACAATGCGGGTGAGTGCTTTTCGATTGATCTTAATGGCCTTGTCCCAATCCATGGCGCGTCTCAACTTCCTCCTTGATTCCGCACTAGAACATATCAAGAACGTTGTCAAGGGGCGGTGAGAAATCGCTATGAAACCTAAGAGTGTAAATTAAGTGGGTGTCACCGCAATTCCTGTAATTCCTGTAATTCCAAGTGGATAAGTGGATAGATGACAACGTCAAAGGTCTTACTTTTGATACTTTGTGGGATCAGGAACTCTCGACTCAATAAAGCCTGCTTTACGACTCTTACAACCATGACACTCGCCACAGTGGTAATAGTTGTCTATGTAACAACTCCAAGTCTTAATAAAATGGACATCATTCTTGTGAGCACTCTTAATAATCTCGGCCTTCGTCAACTTTGATAGTGGAGCTTCAACAGTCACATGTGGTGCAT
>JANYGE010000411.1 GCA_025362535.1 Hyphomicrobiales bacterium | reverse complement strand
ATTGCAGCCATTTCTCTTAATGCAGATTTGAATGCGGTGCTTCTCACCACAACAGCAGAAAACCTATTGATGACCACTCCGCCAAACGTCGATGTGATTTTAGTCGGCGATCTGTTCTATGAGAAGCACGTAGCCGAACTTTGCCTTGCATGGCTACAACAGGCTAAAAATTGTGAAATCCTCATCGGCGACCCTGGCCGCAGCTATTTGCCCAAGAACGCACTTGTAAAAATAGCAGAATATTCTGTTCCAGTGTCGCGTGACCTGGAAGACGCCGAGATTAAACAAACCGCAGTTTGGAAATTAATCTAGAGCGGATGTGACTCCGGATTAACCGCTGGCACGGCCTCATTGGAATGGCCTGTGTTGTTAAAATAGAGGGCGATCATTAACACAGCGAGCGAAATCCAAAGCCACACATCAGTGCCTCCGCCGAAGAACAATGCTCCGATCATCACTGCCGCTGGCGTTGAAACATATGTGGCCTGCACCGTGTAAACCGCACCCTTCTGGGTGATCAAAGTGAAATAGACGATGCGCTCCACAACCCACATAAGGGTGACGGCAACTAACGTCCAATGATTGAAAAGGCTTGGGCTGGTCGCGCCAATCGGCTGATACCAGTAGAGAAATGGCAGCACTGTGAGGCCGGACCACAGGCTTTCAAATGCACCGGCTTGAATCGTATCCGCTCCTTTTGGCCAAGCCCGCGCTGCGAATGTATTATACGCGCAATAGAGCAGAGGAATGGCGATGGAGGCAATCAAGGGCCAAGAGATCGCACCCGATAATGTGCCGGCGCGCGACAAAATCAAAATCAATGTTGAAATAAAGCCGAAGACAATCGCCAGTAATTTTCGAGGGGTGGAGCCTTCATAACCCGTCACCAAAGCAATCAAATAATTGAAGAAGGGCGACATGGTGATGATGATGGCAAGTTCAGTGGGTGGAACAAAGCCCGCAAGATAGAGATTAAGCCCAAAGGGAACATTCATCAGTAAGGCGCAACCCAAGCCATAAAAAACCAGCCGACGATCAATATTGCGAAGGCCAGTTTTATAGGCTGTCATGCCCAGCATCATGAGGCCCACACCAGTCCCCGTATAAAATATGGTCTGCGCCGCAGGCATGTGGATGCTGCTCAAATGCTTATAGAGGCTGGGCGAAACGCCCCAGAACAGGCCGAGCAACATAAAATATAAAAAATGATTGGGAGATTTCATTCGGGGGCTTTTTATAAAACTTATTTGTAAGCTATACTGCAAAAAAACAGTAAGGTTTGTAAAAACGGACCACCTTGGGAGAGGAATACGCCATGTCAGACAAAATCTATGCCGTTCCAACAGCTTGGAAAAAGAAAGCTTATTTCAATGCGGCATCTTATGACAAGGCTTATGCAGAATCGATCAAAGACCCCGCGAAATTCTGGGCTAAACAGGCTAAGCGCCTCGAGTGGGTGAAAGCGCCCAAGAAAATCAAGAATGTTTCCTATGCTTATCCAGATGTTTCAATAAAATGGTATGAGGATGGCGTTTTAAATGTGTCTTCGAATTGCATTGATCGCCATTTGAAAAAGCGCGGCAATCAAACCGCTATAATTTGGGAAGGCGATAATCCCTATGATGATAAGAAAATCACTTACCTGGAACTTTACGAGCATGTTTGCCGTCTCGCCAATGTGCTGAAAGAGCACGGCGTGAAGAAGGGTGATCGTGTCACCATCTATATGCCAATGATCCCTGAAGCCACGTATGCAATGCTCGCCTGTGCGCGTATAGGTGCCGTGCATTCCGTGGTGTTTGGGGGCTTCTCGCCAGAGTCGCTGGCAGGCCGCATCAATGATTGCGACTCACGTTTTATTATCACAGCTGACGAAGGCTTGCGCGGTGGCAAGAAAATTCCACTGAAAGCCAACACCGATGAAGCTTTAAAAAAGACCAAAGGTGGCGAACAAGTTTTGATTGTCCGTCGCACTGGTGGTGCCGTGAATTTCGATTCATCGCGCGATCTTTGGTATCATGATGAAGTGCTAAAAGTGTCCGCCGAATGCAAGCCGGAAAAAATGAAAGCTGAAGATCCACTCTTCATCTTGTATACTTCAGGTTCCACCGGAAAGCCCAAAGGTGTTCTCCATACCACAGGTGGTTATCTGGTCTATGCTGCGATGACGCACCAATATATTTTCGATTATCATGATGGCGATGTTTATTGGTGCACGGCGGATGTGGGCTGGGTGACTGGTCACAGCTATATTGTTTATGGTCCACTGGCCAATGGTGCCACCACCCTGATGTTTGAAGGCGTGCCCAACTATCCAAGCACCTCGCGCTTCTGGGAGGTGATCGACAAACACCAGGTGAATATATTCTACACAGCACCAACCGCCTTGCGCGCGCTTATGCAGCAAGGAGATGTACCTGTGAAAAAGACCTCGCGGAAGTCTCTGCGTCTGCTCGGCTCCGTGGGTGAGCCCATCAATCCTGAAGCGTGGGAATGGTATCACCATGTGGTCGGCGAGGGCCGCTGCCCGATTGTGGATACATGGTGGCAAACCGAAACTGGCGGTATTTTGATTTCGCCGCTGCCTGGGGCCACCAAACTCAAACCCGGTTCTGCTACCAAACCTTTCTTTGGCTGCCAGCCAGCCTTGGTGGACGACAAGGGTTTATTCTTGGAAGGCGAAGCGTCTGGCAATCTCGTTATTCTGGAGTCTTGGCCGGGC
>JANYGE010000321.1 GCA_025362535.1 Hyphomicrobiales bacterium | reverse complement strand
GTTTTTCCACGCCGCATAATCAAATCAATTTCGCCATGATACGATTTGAAGCGGCGGGCAAGCAGGCGGTAACCTTTGAGGCGCAGCAACCACAGCGCCGCTGTTTCTGCGCGGTGGCCGCGTTTTTCGGCGGCTTGGCGTTTCACGCTTCACCTTTGCGCTTTAAAATCCGCGCGTAAATATCTTCCTTTTTCAAGTCGAACATTTTCGCCACAATAGTGGCGGCTTTACTGGTGGCATGGTCTGTGAGCGCTGCGGTGATGGCAGATTCCACTTCGTCATCATCAATCAGCACGGTTTCATCTTGCGGCGGCGCGATCACCAGAACAATTTCGCCTTTTACAGAGTCTCGTGCCGCTAAAATTTCACGCACGTCATTTGCAGTGCCGCGCAACACTTCTTCGTGGAGCTTGGTGAGTTCGCGGGCCATGGCGATGGGCCTCTCACCTAAAGCTGCCGTAACATCCGCCAGCGCATCCACAATGCGGTGCGGAGATTCAAAGGCGATAAGCGTGGAGGGAAGTTTTTTAAACGAAGAGAGCAGATCAATGCGCGCTTTAGATTTTTGTGGCAGGAAGCCGATGAAGGTGAAACAATCCGTGGGCAGGCCAGAAAGCGCCAAGGCGGTGAGGGTTGCCGAAGCACCGGGGATAGCCGTCACAGCAAGTCCCTCAGCGATGCAAGCTTGCACCAAGCGATAGCCAGGATCAGACACCAGCGGCACCCCTGCATCGCTCACCAGCGCAAAAGATTTACCGTCTTGCAAACCTGCAATAATCGCAGGCCGCACTTTTTCAGCATTGTGCTCGTGATAGGGCTTCATGGTGTTGCGAATGCCATAACGTTCTAAAAGCCGCGAGGTGACGCGCGTGTCTTCGCACAAAATATAATCGGCCGCCGCCAACACATTTAAGGCGCGAATGGAGATATCACCCAAATTACCAATCGGGGTGGCCACCACATGAAGTCCTGCATCAATGCTTTGCGCTTCAAAGCGATTGGGGCCAATATGGTAGCTGCGCTCAGTCATTAAGTTCACGGATAATCGCATTGAGAATGGGCCGCCCGCGCGGTGTGGCCATCAGGCGTGCCCCAGCACGGGTCACCATGCCTAGGCTTTCCAGCGCTTCAATTTTAGCCAGATCAATGGCAGCCCCCGACAGCGCAGCATGGCGGTTGAGATCAATGCCTTCTCTAATGCGTAAACCCATGAGCAGATATTCAGGGGCCTGATCCGCTGGAGTCAATATGCCTTCATCGATGAGGCCATTACCCTTGTCTTGCACCATTTGCCGCCAAGTTTCAGGATGTTTTTCACTTACCAAAGCTAGGCGATTTTCACCTGCGGCCAAACGGCTGTGAGCCCCAGGCCCTGCACCCGCATATTCACCATAGCGCCAATAGGTGAGGTTATGTTTGCTCTCATGGCCTGCTGCCGCGTGATTGGAAATTTCATAAGCACCAAGGCCATGCTTAGCAGTGAGCTCTTGGGTGATCTCATAAAGGTTGGCTGCTTCATCATCATCAGGGATCACCAGTTTGCCTGCATCAAACAAATCCTGATAGCGTGTCTCAGGTTCGATGGTGAGTTGATAGAGCGACATGTGGCCTTGTTGCTCACCAAGGGCGCGGGTTAATTCTTCGCGCCATTGTGATTGTGATTGGCCGGGCCGCGCATAGATGAGGTCAAAGCTCACGCGCGGAAAAATTTTTGCTGCGAGTCGAAATGCAGCGAGAGCTTCTTCCGGCGTGTGCTGGCGACCCAAAGCTTTAAGATCGGCTTCATCAAGAGATTGCACACCAACTGAAACACGGTTTACCCCTGCTGTGCGGTAGCCGCGAAAATTTTCAGCTTCCACGCTTGTGGGGTTGGCTTCGAGCGTTATTTCAGCATCAGCCGCCACAGGCCAGAGCTTGGCGATATTATCCAGAACATGGGCCACGGCTTCTGGCGGCATCAACGAGGGTGTGCCGCCACCAAAAAAAATGCTGGTGACTTTTTTGCCTTGCGATTTTTCCTGCAACCATTGCAGTTCACGCACCAAGGCATGGGCGAAACTCATATGGTCCACAGTATCGTGGCGCACATGGCTGTTGAAATCGCAATAAGGGCATTTGGCCTTGCAGAAAGGCCAATGCACATAGATGCCAAAGTCCCTGACTTCAGCGCGGATGTCAGAAGAGGTCACTGAGCAATTTCTCCAGCGCACGGCCACGGTGGGAGAGAGAGTTTTTTTTCTCATGCGTCATTTCAGCAAAGGTCTGGTTCTGACCATCTGGCACAAATACCGGATCATACCCATGGCCCAAGATCCCACGCGGCGGCCACACCAAAGTGCCGGGGGCAACACCTTCATAAAAACGCTCCACACCATCAGGCCACATGACACAGAGTGTGCATTTAAATTGACCCTTGCGCTGTTCAGGTAAAATAGCTCCCGCAGCTTGCAGCTTTTCTTCAACGAGGCGCATGGCCATGGTCCAATCGCGCGTTGGCCCGGCCCAATCGGCGGTATAAACACCAGGGTCGCCATTCAATGCATCAACACACAGGCCGGAGTCATCAGAGATTGAGATCAGACCCGAATGGGTCATGGCAAACAACGCTTTGATACGCGCATTGCCGCGAAAATTATCTTCGGTTTCTTCAGGCTCTGCAAGGCCTAAACCACCAGCCGAAAACGTGATCACGCCATGGGGCTTTAACAGCTCGGCAAATTCTTCCAACTTGCCTTTGTTATGCGTGGCGATGACAATTTTTTGGCCGGTTAGATCGCGATTCATTTCAGGGCGGCTTTCTGCATTTCAACCAAGGTTTTGATGCCGCCATTGGCCAAGCCTAGTAGCTGCAGCAGCATATCTTGTGAGAAAGGCTCGCCTTCGGCTGTCCCTTGCACTTCGATGATACCGCCAGACCCGGTCATCACAAAATTTGCATCTGTCTCGG
>JANYGE010000310.1 GCA_025362535.1 Hyphomicrobiales bacterium | reverse complement strand
CCCGTGATGCCATTTTGCGGGGCACAATTTTGGTGGATGGTGAACCTGCCCGCAAGCCATCGCAAATGGTACTTCAAGAGGCCGTGCTGACCACTGCTGATGAAGCCCAGAAATATGTCTCGCGTTCAGCGCTAAAGCTTATTCATGCTTTAGATCACTTCAGCATAAATCCCGAAGGTCGTATCTGTTTAGATATCGGTGCATCGACAGGTGGCTTCACCCAAGTGCTGCTGCAACGCGGTGCTGAACATGTGTTCGCCATTGATGTGGGTCACGGCCAAATGATGCTGGAAGGCCCGCGCATCACGCTGCATGAGGGCCTCAATGCGCGAGATTTAGAACTTGAACATATTTCTGAGGATGTATCGCTAATCCTTTGTGATGTAAGCTTTATTCCCCTTCACATTGCATTGCCAAAAGCTTTGGATTTAGTGAAGAGTGGCAGCGAACTCATAGCTTTGATTAAACCGCAATTCGAAGTCGGTCGCCACGGCGTCACCCGCGGTGGCATGGTGAAAGATGAATTGGCGCATGAGCGCGTATGCACCGAAGTTGCGGAGTTTCTTGTCAGCAATAATTGGTCAGTATACGGACTAATTCCGTCACCCATGGACGGCGGCGATGGCAATGCTGAGTTTCTGATTGCGGCGCGGAAAAACTAAATCTCCTTCAGCGCCTGCTCAATATCGGCCACCAAATCATTCACGTTCTCAATGCCAATCGAGAGACGCACCAAATTATCAGGCAGCGTGCTTTCTGGTCCTTCAACCGTCTTGCGGTGTTCGGCCAGACTCTCGACACCACCCAATGAGGTTGCAGGCACAATCACTTTGAGCAGCGTGCAGAATTTTTGCGATTGGGCAAAGCTGCCCTTGAGCATTAAACTCATCATGCCGCCATAGCCATTGGTCATTTGTCGCCGCGCAATATCATGGCCGGGATGGGTGGCAAGGCCCGGATATAAAACCCGCTCCAATTTTGCATGATTGGAAAAATGCCGCGCAAGGGCGAGCGCATTATTAGAGGCTTGGGCGTAACGCACAAACAGGGTCCGCATGCCCCGCATCAGAAGCCAGCATTCAAACGGCGCAAGAGGCGAACCAAGCTTAGCCCGCAAACTGGCAATCTCGGTCCAGCGCGGGTTCACGTCACGGGTCACCAAGACTCCAGCCAAAACATCAGAATGACCATTGAGATATTTGGTGGCGGAATGAAAAACAATATCTGCACCTAAGGTCAAAGGCAGTGTCGTCACCGCACCTAGCGAGGTTGCATCAACGGCCAGAACTGCGCCAACTCGATGGGCAAGTTTTGCGGCAAGCTCAATATCGGTCACATCCCACATGGGGTTGTTCGGCGTTTCAATCCACACCAGATCCGTGGTGGGCCGCAGGGCCTCGGCAATTTTTCCATGTTCAAAAAGCGTGAGCGAAATCCGGCCTTTTTCTTCTAAGCGCTGCAGCCAATTGCGTGTGCCATAATACATCACAGCGGGGGCCACCACATGTGCGCCTTGCGGAATAGTCTCAAACAAAGTGGTAAGTGCGGCCATGCCGGAAGCAAACAATAAGGAAGCAGCGCCGCGCTCTAAAGCCGTAATCATTTCTTCTGCTTGCCAGAGTGTGGGATTGCCCGCCCGCACATAATTTTCTTTGAGCAGCGGCGCATAGTTTTCATCGCGCGCATAAGTGGTCGAAAGATAAATTGGTGGCACCACAGCACCCGTCGCTGGGTCAAGGGCCCGCAAGGCATGCGCCGCAATGGTTTCAGGGCGCAGTTTATCGTTAGACATGTTGTCCGCCATTGATATGAAGTTCAGCTCCCGTCACATAGCTGGAAGCTTCGGTGCACAGAAAATAAATTGCGCGGGCCACTTCTTCTGGCTGGCCGAGGCGCTGCAAGGGCAATTGCTCGACAATCTTTTCCGTGCCGGGTGAGAGGATTGCTGTTTCAATTTCGCCCGGCGAGATCGAGTTCACCCGCACCCCTCGCGGGCCAAAATCTGCTGCCATTTCGCGCGTCAGCGCGGCCAATGCAGCTTTAGAGGTTGAATAGGCCGCCCCCGCAAAGGGATGCACCCGCGAGCCCGCAATCGAAGTTACATTCACCACTGCCCCCTTGGCTGTCGTGAGCTCATCAATCAACCCGCGTGCTAACATTATGGGTGCAAAGAAATTCACTTGAAACACCCGCTTCCATTCTGCTTCGTCAGACTCGATGGAATTAAGCCGTGCTCCACCAGATTTCTTTGGACTGATCGCCGCATTGTTAATCAAAGCGTGTAAACCACCGCCTTGCTTTTCCAGCTTGTCGCGCATCGCCAAAATCGCTCGCGCGGTGTCTTCCGATGAAGCCAGATCAACCACGATATGGTCTTCTGGCCCCGCATCCCACGGGCAATCATCAGGGAATGGATGGCGCGAACAGGTAATCACCCGCCAGCCTGCCGTGGAGAAACGCTTCACTGTGGCATGGCCAATGCCGCGTGATGCACCAGTGAGAATGAGGCTTTTGCGGGAATCTGTGCTGGGCATGATTAAGGATACAACTTCGCTTTAGCCCAGCCAGCGCTTTGGTTCTCACGCCGGAACACAACTCTATCATGCAAGCGAAATGGTCGATCATGCCAGAACTCAATCGACAAAGGCAGAATGCGAAAACCACTCCAATAGGGGGGGCGCGGCACGCTGCCTATAGCATAGCGCGCCGCATACATGGCAACCGCCGCCTCTAAAGCAAAGCGGCCCTCCAGCGGGCGTGATTGCGCGCTCGCCCAAGCTCCAATGCGGCTATCGCGAGGCCGCGAATTGAAATAGGCATCGGCTTCCGCGTCCGTTACTTTTTCAACAATCCCGCGCACCCGCACTTGGCGGCGCAAAGATTTCCAATGCCACAGCAAAGCAGCCTTCATAGTGGCTTGAATTTCCTGGCCCTTTTGGCTTTCATAATTGGTATAAAATACAAAACCCTTTTCGTCGAAGTCTTTCAGCAACACCATGCGGGCATTGGGCAAGCCTTCTTCATCGACGGTGGCGAGTGACATGGCATTAGGATCATTGGGTTCAGATTTTTCAGCATCCTTCATCCATTCGGCAAACAGTCCGAAAGGATCAGTGCGATCAGTAAAACCTTGTTGCGCTGTGGTAACAGCCAGCCGTTCAAAATCCATTATTTTTCTACAAGCGCCTTTATCTTGGCCAATCCTTTATCAAAATCCTTGCCCACCATGCCATCCATATCCATGAACAAGTGCATCACCTTCATGAATAAATTTAGCGGCCCGCGCATTTCCCACTTCAAATGTGTACGACCCGCTTTAGGTGTCAATGTAAATTCAGTTACATTACTGGCCTTGAAGGGTTTCAAAAAATTCAAATCAAGCAATATAGTGGAGGAGGGCACAGACTTAGTGATTTCCATATTGCCTTCACCAACTTTCTTGTTGCCAACCCACGCATATTTAGCACCCTTGCCAGATGCAGCACCTGAAAAATTGCGTTGCAAACTGGGGTCCATTTCTTCCCAAGGAGACCATGCCGCCCAATTTTTGAAATCATTTAACTGTGAAAACACGCGCTCAGGTGCTGCTCCTATATCAGCACTGCGCACCAGAGAGAATGTGCTGGGCCGTGATGCAGCGATAATCAGCAATGCTGCAATGAGAATTACAATGAATATGAGTGCAGTTAGCATGTCGATTTTCCTCAATTTTGTGTGTGATAATCATTAAGCTGATCAAGGCTTGTGGTCCAGCCCTCTCTCGAAAATCAGATGCAAAGCTCCTTCGCCGGCAACTGTTTCGGTATTGACCATGCCGAGCGTGGCCAGATCAATGCCCTGCAATAGATTTTCGCCCGCCCCCAATATCACCGGAGAAATCGCCAAATGCAAATAATCCACAAGGCCAGCTTTGAGGAACGCCCGCACTGTATGTACGCCACCACCCAGTCGAACGTCCTTGCCATTGGCGGCAATTTTGGCGCGGGCCAGAATATCTTGCGGGTCACCGCTCACGAATTCAAACGCCGTGCCGCCTTCCATGGGCAGTAGGGGGCGGGGATGATGGGTCATCACAAACACTGGCGAATGGTATGGCGGGTTTGGCCCCCACCAACCCTTCCAACTTTCATCGGCCCAAGCCCCACGCTGCGGGCCAAACATGTTGCGCCCCATTATGTTTGCGCCGATGTTATCAAACCCGCGCGCAGCAAATCTGTTGTCAGTGCCTGTGCTGCCTTCATCCTTGCCAAACATGGCATGGAATGTTTTGGTTTTGGTGAAGGCCTGCCCCAGCACCATGCCACCCACGCCAAATGGATTGTCTATGCTTTGCTCTGGTGCCGCACCAAAGCCATCGACCGAAATCATGAAATTTTCAACGCGCAACTTGCTCATCATGTATAGTCCTTCGCCAAATAGGTTTGCAGACTATCAAGTGTTCCGCTCCAGCCGCCACTCATGCCTTCATGTGCGGCGCGGAAGGTCTCACCTTCGGTGGTGTCAGCACCAGCATAGATCCAGCTGATTTTCAGCCTTGTCTGCTTGGCACCTTCGACAATAAACTCCATCACAGTTATCATTTCTTGTGGCCAATTGGGTGCCATGGGATGGCGCGTTAAACCGCCTTGCGAGTCTGAAAAACTTTGCAAATATACCAAGCGGCTGTGCGGTGTGATTTCCTTGTAAGTCACCTTGCCCCACATTTCATTGCCCTGCCCTGAGACTAAGCCATAGTGATAAATGCCGCCGGGCCTTAAATCTTGCTCGGCTTTAATGGTTGTCATGCCAGGTGGCGCAAACCACTGCATCATCTCCTTCACATCTGTGCAAGCGCGGAACAGACGTTCTTGCGAAACCGGAAACGAGCGTTCGATTTCAAACAGATTCTTGGCCTCCGCCATTGGCGCCACATAAGCGGCGAGTCGGTCGAGATTTTGCCTGCCACCTTCAAGAGCAAACTGTGCGATGGCATCACGGGCTTCAATGCTCGCTTCAATCAAACGAAGTTCAATGCGTGTCTTGCCAGCTTCATCCGTCAGCTCGATTTCGCCAGTGAACTTATGATTAAATTCGCCCTCGCCCCCATTGTCGTGGTCAAAGCGCAACAGATGCGGCGCATCAATTGTGAGGAAGATAAACCGATTGGGATAATCCGTGCCATCTGGCCCATGCATGGTGAACAACGCCTCACCGCCCACCCGCAGATCATATTTTTTGAATGTGTTAGTGAACCCATCTGGTCCCCAAAAATGCTTGAGATGTTCTGGTGTGGTGAGCATCTTCCACACCAAAGCACGTGATGCAGAAATCAACCGCGTTGTGATGATTTGCGGGCGGTCTTTTGGCAGAATGGTATTCGAATATAGAGACAAGAGACTACTCCTTGATACGGTCCAAATAGTTTTCCAATCGGTCCAGCCGGTCGATCCACACATCGCGGTAAGCTTTCAGCCATTCATCAACTTCACGCAATCCGTCGGGTGAAAGCTGGCAGGGGCGTTGTTGGGCCGAGCGCGAACGGGTGATGAGGCCCGCTTGCTCCATAACCTTAATATGCTTGGAAACGGCTGGAAGTGAAATGGCAAATGGCGCAGCCAGCTCATTCACCGTGGCCTCGCCCTGTCGCAGCCTAGCCAGCATGGCCCGCCGTGTGGGATCGGCCAGAGCTTGAAGCTTAAAACTGAGGAGGTCAGCGGTCACTATTTTAGCCAACCCAACTTCATGGCAAGTTTTTCGCCGGCGCCATGCACGGCCATGTAAAGTAAGCCCGCTGCCATCGGAAAGTGGCTGACAAAGGCACCAAATTCCAAGCCCTTTTCGTCTGTCCAGTGGCTGGTGAAGTGGAAAGCAAAAGCGAGGAAGATCACGTAAACAACCGCAAGCAGCGCTGCCTCACGGAAAAAGGCTCCGGTCAAAAATGCCAGCACCAAACCCAATTCAAAGATCGCGGCCAGCCAATTCAGCGCCAAAGGGAGTGGAAACCCGGCCTTGGCGATTTCCTCGGCCATTATGCCAGACATTGCCACTTTTCCGATAAGGCCCATTGCGAACAATGCCGCCATCACAAAACGCGCCAAAAGCAATGCACCCGTTTTCCAACCAGAATTTCCCATTGATTTCCTCATTATTTAACTGACAAGATAATTAACTTTTGGGTTAAATAAAACTCCCTGTCAAGCCTCTCGTGCGGAAATCTTTCGTAACTTGCCGTTACTTCCAATCCGCCGCTAAGTATGCCAGAAGGCGATTTAAATTAAGCGGTGGGATTATTATGACTATGAAATCGGGTTTAATGGCTGGCAAACGCGGCCTGATCATGGGTGTTGCCAATAATCGTTCAATCGCTTGGGGCATTGCCAGAGCCTGTGCTGATCATGGTGCCGAATTGGCCTTCACCTATCAGGGCGATGCGCTGAAAAAGCGCGTGGAACCTTTGGCTGCCGAAGTGAACTCCCCATTGGTGCTGCCTTGCGACGTGAGCGACATGGCTTCAATTGATGCCACATTTGATGCGATTAAAGAAAAATGGGGAAGTCTCGATTTTGTGGTCCACGCCATTGGCTTTTCTGACAAGAATGAATTGAGCGGCCGTTACGTTGATACCAGCCCGGCCAATTTCAACACCACCATGTTCATCAGCGTTTACAGCTTCACAGCCGTTGCCCAACGCGCTGAAAAAATGATGCCCAATGGTGGCTCGCTCCTCACCCTTACTTATTACGGAGCTGAAAAATGGATGCCGCATTACAATGTGATGGGCGTTGCCAAAGCCGGGCTTGAAGCCTCAGTGCGCTATATGGCAGCTGACTTAGGTGTGAAAAACATCCGCGTGAATGCCATTTCCGCTGGCCCCATCAAAACCCTCGCAGCTTCTGGGATCAGTGACTTCCGCTATATTCTAAAATGGAATGAATATAATTCACCGCTCCGCCGCACGGTTACCACTGAAGAAGTGGGTGATGCCGGCATGTATTTCTTGTCAGATTTGTCACGCGGCGTAACCGGAGAAATTCATCATGTGGATTCAGGTTATCATGTTGTTGGCATGAAAAATCCCGATGCGCCTGATATGTCGGTTGATAATGCTCCAGAATAATCTGCCAACCATTTATTTCATCCGTCACGGTGAAACCGATTGGAATAAACAAGGCCTTATTCAAGGCTCGATTGAGACCGAACTCAATGCGCATGGCATTGAACAAGCCAAGGCTGTGGCGGAGGCTTTGGCACAAAAGCGTGAAGAGCTTTTCGGATTTCAATTTGTGGTGAGCCCGCAAAAGCGCGCCCAACAAACCATGGGCTTTATTGCTTCGGCCTTAGGAATTTCCATGGCGAGTGTTAAACCTGAACCGCGTGTGCGGGAGCTTGGTTTTGGTGTGTGGGAAAATCACCCGTTCTGGGAATTGAAAGATTCTCCCATTTATCCAGCCGATGCTGAAGCAAGATATGACTGGAGGCCAGAAGGCGGCGAGTCTTATGCCGATGGCGTGGCCCGTGTGGATGATTGGCTCTCAACCGTCACGCAGCCAACGCTTGTTGTGGCCCATGGGGCCGTAGGTCGTTGTTTGATGGGTTATGTGGCAGGTCTTGCACCAGCGGCACTCGTCACCCTCAAAACCCCGCAAGGCTGCTATTGCCGTCTGCAA
>JANYGE010000305.1 GCA_025362535.1 Hyphomicrobiales bacterium | reverse complement strand
CATGCAGCGTGATGCGCGGGCCTTCCAGCATCATTTGACCGTGGCCTACATCAATGGCGAACACATGTTCAGCACCGCGCTGCAGCAGCACTTGGGTGAAGCCACCTGTCGATGCGCCAATATCCAAACACACGCGACCTTCGGGATTTATGGTGAAGTGATCTAAAGCATGAATAAGCTTTAGCGCTGAACGCGAGACATATTTCTGGGCTTCATCAGCAGTGGTCAACACTGCATCTTGCAGCACCATTTGCGATGGCTTGCGGGCAGGTTCACCATCCACCAAAATTGTGCCCCGCAAAATGGCATCACGGGCCCGTGCGCGGCTGGGGTAAAGCTGGCGCGCGACCAAGGCTTCATCGAGACGTTGACGGATCACTCGACATCCAGAGGAGCAGTGCCAGTGGGTTTGCCATTTGCACCAAGGGTAATTTTTTCAATACGGGCTTCGGCTTCAGCGAGTTTGGTTTCGCAATGTTTGCGCAGCGCTTCGCCACGCTCATAAATCTTGATCGATTCTTCAAGGTCAACGCGGCCTGATTCCAATTTGGCGACGATCTCTTCGAGCAGCGCCAAAGCCTTTTCGAAGGAGAGGGTTTTAATATCGAGTTCATCAGCCATTAGTCTTCCTCGTTTTCTTCTTCATCATCGCCCATCACGGCGGAGCCATGCATCAGCGCTTGCAAGTGAATGCCCACACCACCAGCCAGCCCTTGCAGATCATAGCCGCCTTCCAGCACTGAAACAATTCGACCTTCACAATGTGTGTCTGCAATTTCCATCAGCTGCAACGTGATCCAAGCGAAATCTTCTTCAACCAGCTCAAGCGACCCAAGCGGGTCGCGCACATGCCCATCAAAACCAGCCGAGATGATAATGAGATCTGGCTCAAAAGCATTGAGGTTGGTAAGGATTTTGTTTTGCATGGCGATGCGAAAGGCTTTGCCATCATCACCCGCTTTGAGTGGCGCGTTAAAGATATTTCCAACACCGGTTTCGCTGGCCGCACCTGAGCCGGGATAGAGCGGCATTTGGTGGGTGGAACCATAAAACAAATCGGCATCTGACCAGAAAATATCTTGTGTGCCATTGCCATGGTGCACATCAAAATCAATCACCGCCACGCGCTCGGCCCCATGCGTGTGACGTGCATAGTGCGCCGCAATGGCAGCTTGGTTGAACATACAAAAACCCATGGCGCGGTTATGCTCGGCATGATGACCGGGTGGGCGCATGGCGAGGAAAGCATTCTGCGCTTCGCCTTTGAATACTGAATCCACTGCGGCATTGGCCCCACCTACCGCGCGCAAGGCTGCAGCGAGGGAACCTTCAGACATTATAGTATCTGAATCGAGATATTCAAAACCATGTTCAGGTGCTGAAGCCAAAATATGTTGGTAATGCTCTTCAGTGTGGGCGCGGATAATATCTTCAGCGCGGCCCAAAGGGGCTTCACGGTGCACGATGGATTTAAAATGGGGTGAGCGCAGCACATCATGCACCGCCCTGATACGATCTATACGTTCAGGGTGCCCGTCTGGGGTGACATGCGCCATTGAGGCGGGATGGGAAAAAACAAAGGTGGCCATGGCTGTTGGGTAGCTCAAATTTAACGGTGATGCTATAGCGCTTGCTATGACCAGTGCCAATGATATTGCGACAGCTGCTGCCTTGATTTTGGCGGGTGGCCTTGTGGCCTTTCCCACCGAGACGGTTTACGGATTGGGAGCTGATGCCACGCAAGATCATGCCGTGGCCAAAATCTATGCTGCCAAGGGCCGCCCGCAGTTTAACCCTCTGATTACCCATGTGGTTGATGTGGAGGCAGCGTTTGCTCTGGGTAAATTTTCGGCTGATGCTTTGAAGCTTGCGGCACGGTTTTGGCCCGGGCCTTTGACACTGGTGGTGCCGCGGCGGGCGGATTGCCCGGTTTCATTATTGGCTTCGGCAGGTTTGCCAAGCCTGGCGCTGCGGGTGCCAGCCCATCCCATTGCTTTAGAACTCTTGCGTGCCGTGGGGCGGCCCGTGGTGGCACCCAGCGCCAACCCCTCGGGACGCATTAGCCCGACGACGGCGGCCCATGTGCGAGCCGGATTAACGCCGGATATGATTTTAGATGGAGGGGCTTGTGCTGTTGGGGTGGAATCAACAGTAGTGAGTTTGCTTGATCGCCCACGATTGCTCCGCCCCGGCGGCTTGGCGCGTGAGACCATTGAAAGCGCATTGGGGTTTGCGCTTGAAGATGCTGAAACTGGTGGCGCGTTGCATTCGCCGGGCCAGCTTGAAAGCCATTATGCTCCACATGCTGAGATGCGCTTGAATGCCGTGCAGGCAGAGGTTGGTGAAGTTTATCTGGGGTTTGGCGCCTCAGGTGGAGCGCATAATCTTTCGCCTTCTGGTGATGTTGTAGAAGCGGCAGCCAACCTGTTTCGGATGCTCCATGAGATTGATGCCTTAAAGCCTAAGTGCATTGCGGTTGCTCCCATTCCGCATTCTGGTTTAGGTGAAGCCATCAATGATCGGTTGAAGAGGGCCGCTGCACCACGATGATAAGCCAAGACACACTGCAAAAACTTATCGCCATTGTCGGTGCGAAAAACGCCATCACGGATGTGCACGATATGCAGGCCTATATGGAAGAGCGGCGTGATCTTTGGCCGGGGAAATCTCCGCTGGTGTTACGGCCTTCCTGCACCAATGAAGTGTCGCAGATTTTAGCTTTGTGTCACGAGACGGGAACAGCGGTTGTGCCGCAATCTGGCAATACGGGATTGGTGGGTGGGCAGGTGCCGACAGGACAGGAAATTCTGTTGTCGCTCGACCGCATGACCAAGATTATTGAGGTTGATGCAGCAGATTACACCATTACAGTAGAAGCTGGCGTTATTCTAAAGTCGGTTCAAACTGCGGCGGATGCTGTGGATCGTTTATTTCCGCTCAGCTTGGCATCGGAAGGATCCTGCCGGATTGGCGGGAATTTATCGTCCAATGCAGGTGGCCTTAATGTGTTGGCTTATGGCAATGCGCGGGATTTGTGTTTGGGACTTGAGGTGGTGTTAGCCGATGGCCGCATTTGGAATGGGCTGAAAAAGCTCCGCAAGGATAATACCGGGTATTATCTTCGCGATCTGTTTATTGGGGCTGAAGGCACCCTCGGCATTATCACCGCTGCCGTTTTGAAACTCTATCCACGGCCACGCCGCTATGATACGGCTTTCATCGCCGTGCCCTCGCCCCAAGCGGCAGTTGATTTGCTGGCGCTGGTGAAGGCTGAAAGCGGCAACCGCGTGGTGGCCTTTGAATTAATGCCACAGATTGGCATGGATTTTACCGTGAAACATATGGGGGTAACACACCCCATCCAAACGCCTTCGCCATGGTTTGTTTTGACTGAGCTGGCCGATGCAACGGCAGACAGTTTTGAACAGATTTTGGAATTGGCCATGGAGCGTGGTCTTGTGACTGATGCTAGTCTAGCGCAATCTGAAGCACAGCGCCAAGCGCTGTGGGCCATTCGCGAGTTAATGCCAGAATCACAGAAGCATGAAGGTGGTTCAATCAAGCATGATGTGTCCGTGCCAGTTTCGCATATTCCAAAATTTATTGAGGAAGGTGCTGCCGCCGTGCAACGCTTTATGCCCAGTGCGCGCCTCATGTGCTTTGGCCATATGGGCGATGGCAATATGCACTTTAATGTGACGCAGCCTGTGGGCATGCATAAACAAGAATTCTTAGATCAATGGCACGAGATGAATTGGGCGGTGTTTGATGTGGTGCTGAAGCACGGCGGCTCGATCAGTGCTGAACATGGCATTGGACAATTGAAGCGCGATGATATGCTGAAAATCAAAGCGCCGGTGGAGCTTGATATGATGCGCGGTCTAAAGGCGCTGCTCGACCCCAAGGGGATACTGAATCCGGGCAAGGTTTTGCCTTCAGCTTAACTTCGCCTCAAGCACCCGCTTCACATTCTGCTGATGGACAGCTTCATAAGGGCCAAACAAATTCACCCAGCCCATTTGCAGAGGTCCAGCGATGATTTCCTGCAATGGCTTTTCGCGCAAATCGGGTTCGGTGGCGCAGCGCTTTAGCATTCTGATATATTGCTGGGTGGCGCGGATGAGAGTTTTTTCGTAACCACCCAAGGCAATGATTTCGGGATCACCGTGGTTGGGCAGAATGCGGTTTGGGGCCAACGCCCAGAGGCGGTCTAAATCTGCTAAGTGGGTTTCAAAATCTTGCGGCTCGCCCACGTAGGTGACAGTGTCTTCCATGGTGTCGCCCGCCAGCAGAATTTCCATCTCATCAATCCACACAACCGTTGCATCATCACTGTGAATATTGGCTTCGATGAAAACCAAGTTCAGATCGCCAAGTTTGAAATTCATTTCTCCCTCAAACGTTTGGGTGGGCAAGATGAGCGGGTTGATGACGGGCAAGCCGTGATACGAACCATCCTCGATGGCGGCTTTATGGTGGGCGAGATGGGCTGCCGTCTTTTTGTTGGCAATCACCACGCAATCCGCAAATAGTTTTGTGCCTGCGACATGGTCCAAATGCCAATGGCTTAAGAGCACCGTGATTTTTTTAATGCCGAGCCCTTTGAGATGGTCACGGATATAAGCGCCATAGGTTGGCGATATGTGGGTGTCATAGACCAAGGCTTCATCGCCACTGATAATCACGTAACTGGCAATGCCGAGAGAAAGCGCGCCGTCATCAACCCAATTATCTTCCGGCAAAAAGCGATAGCCTTCCACACGGCCATCGTAAAATGCCAGAATGTTTTTGTGAGGGGTGAGTATGCGGAGATGATCGGTCATTAAATAAAACTCATTTGTGGCGAAGGTGGTTTTTCGGGTGGCGCATTGCGGGCGATGGTGGTTTTTTCCATGGTCCAATAGTGATCAGGTGGAGCATATAATAAGTCCTGCACCTGTTCTTCGTTGCCATCAAGCCAGCGCGAAAAATTTTCAGGCTCAATGACAACGGGGCTGCGATCACGAATCGTGGCCACTGGCAGATTAGGTTCAGCGGTGAGCATGGCGGCTGATTCTAATTCAGAGCCATCAGCGGCCATCCAATGTTCCCAAATGCCACCGAATGCGAAGAGGCTGTGATCAGCGCGGTGAATGAAATAGGCCTGTTTTTTGCCAGGCGCATCACCTTGCCATTCATAAAAACCATCAGTTGGAAATAGACAGCGCCTGCGGCGGATGGCGTTCTTGAAACTCGGTTTTTCATACACTGTTTCGCAGCGGGCATTGATGAGCGGGCGGCCTGGTTGCATTTCTTTGGTCCAAGAAGGCACAAAGCCCCAGCGCACCAGTGCGAATTCTGGCTTTCTATCTTGGCCTGCTCGCACAATGGCAATGGGTGAACCTGGAGTTATATATTGGCGTGGTGGAAAATTGGGCTGCTGCAAATAATTGAACAGCGACCTTGTTTCTTCTGGCGATTTGCGGAAACTATAAAGACCACACATGAGAAGAACATAGCGTCATGATTCCTGTTCAACAATTGCCAATTCTTGCCGCATCTGCTTGCGTGAGGCGTGGTAACGAAGTTTTGCTGGTGCAGCGGGGCAAGCCGCCGGGGCTTGGCAAATGGGCATTTCCGGGGGGCAAGGTGCGCTTTGGCGAAACCACAGTAGTGGCCGCATTGCGCGAGCTGACTGAGGAATGCGGGATTTCAGCTCATATCGGCCAAATGATTGGGCTCTATGAAGTGATCCATGCTGACGTGCATTTTGCTATTGCCTGCTATTTTGCGAGCGATCCTCGATGTGATTTACACGCTGCCAGCGATGCCGCTGATGCGCGCTGGGTGAATGTGAATGGGATTGGTGCATTGCCATTGGCTTCAAACATTGCAGCCGTTGTTACGGCTTCAGATCGTTTTATGACGCTTTGAAATAAATTCTGCTGCGGCCATTAACCTTTACTTAAGGAATGACTCGCAGGCGGTTAACGCGGCCTGCTAGGTTAATTTTATTGCCGAGGGGGTGGGCCCTGATGCAGATAGGCGTTGAGATTGATGTTCAAATATTCAGAAGAAAATGCGCAAGAACGCGCACCCCAAGAGGCCAAGCAAGCCGCCTTACGCTTTATCTTAGAAGCCTGGGAAGAGGCCATCTATGATGGGCTGGATCCTGATGCAATCGCCACGGCTGCAATTTTTGCTGCCCTTTCCGATATGATTGCGACCTATGGCGAAGAGCCTGTGGCGGTGATGTGTGAGCGCTTGCCCG
>JANYGE010000287.1 GCA_025362535.1 Hyphomicrobiales bacterium | reverse complement strand
TTAAGAGCGTGGTTGATGATCTGTGCTATAAGCGATGGTCCAATCGGTTGCAAGTTTGCATCCCTCAAACAAAAACGGCGGAGATTTCTCTCCGCCGTTTCCAAAACCAATTGTAAAAAGCTTACTTCTTCTTCGGCGCAGGAGCGGCAGCAGCAGCTTTTGCCGGTGCGGCACCCTTGGCCGGGGCAGCAGCTTTACCACCCTTAGCTGGAGCAGCGGCAGCAGCGGCCTTAGGATCTGGGGCCTTCTGGTTCGAAGCTGGAACTTCGGCAGAAACGGCACCTTCAGGGGCTGCTTCTTCTTTGGCCTGAGCCGAGATTGCGCAAAGTGTAACGTCATCACGGCTGGCCGATGTCACACGGTCTGGCAGTTTAATGCCGGACAAATGGATCGACGAGTTCACTTGCATGCCGGTGAGATCAACGATCACTTCATCGGGAATGAAGTCGGCTGGGCAATAGAGGTTCACATAATGTGAAACGATATTGAGAACGCCGCCAGCCTTAATGCCAGGAGCAGCATCTTGGTTCTTGAAATGAACCGGAACATTTACCGCAATACGTGCATCCTTGCCGAGGCGCAGGAAATCAACATGGGTGATGCGGTCTTTAACGGGGTCAAACTGAATATCGCGTGGAATAGCGCGAACGGTGGCGCCATCAACATCAAGATCAACCAGGGTCGCCAAAAAGCGGCCTGTGCCCACATGTGGCTCAACATCTTTATAAATGAGTGAGATGATTTGGGGATCTTTCTTGTCGCCATAAACGACGCCGGGAACAAGTCCCTCACGACGTACTGAGCGAGCGGCCCCCTTACCGGCCCGACCGCGTGCAGCGGCCTTAATATTAACGATTTTAGACATGGTATTCTCCAATAATTATGAATACTCGACCTTCCTCCAGGGGTGAACGACGCCGAGCAGGCGGTGCCTATAGGGGAAATGGGGGCCAGATGCAAGATTGGGCGAATGCGGACCTGATCAGCGAAAATAGCTGCGTAATTTCTTATAGACCCGCCAACGCCATTTGGGATGAGACCATAGCGGAATATTATCTGTTGGTCCAATAGGCACAGTGTCCGTTAGTTTATCAACAAACAAGGGCGACCAGAAGTTTTCATCAATATCAGAAAAGACATTTTTATTGCTGATGGCCGCAAGAAAACCCAACAGCCGCCGCCGATGTTCGCGGCACTTGACCAGCACTGACTCGCGAATTTCCGCAGAAGGAGGTGGATTGAGCACCCACTCCGCAACAGCACGCTCCACAGCTTCAGCATTTGGTTCGACAATTTTAACATGCCGGGGGTCAAAAAATTCATCGCGCCCACCAACCGAGGGCGTGCTGACGACTGGGATGCCAGAAAGCAAATACTCAGCGGATGCAAAATTCGCACCTTCTTTCTCCGACAGGATCAAACCACATTTCGATTGGTGGAGAATCGCTCCAACTTCAGCTCGAGAAAGCGTGTAAATGTTTCCATCTTTGGAACGATTGATGAAGCCCAGGTTTTTATAACCAACCAACTCGACAAAGTTATTTTGTTCAGCAGGATCATAGGTGATAACGGCAATCCCAGAAACATTCCACGCAAGATGATGTCGCTTGAAAGATTGCACATTGGCAGTGTGAGCAGCAGAATATATTTTCGAAACGTCGGGATCAGTTCTACAAATGCGTTCATCAATAAAAGCGTTTTGGTGGATGTGTAAGGCTTCGATGCCTTTGCTCTGAAAAAGTTGAGCGTCAGCCAATGTGTTGCAGAGATAGGTGAGTTGTAGATTAGGATAGTGGCGAGCCGCTTGATGTTTGAAAGCCAAGGCCGAATGAACCAAGTCAGCACCATCCCAATAGCATTGCACAAGCACATGGCACGGCCGACCTTTGGCCTCTTTAAGGCATAGAAAAATCCCAGAGGAAAAATTCCAGCCTGTGGCTATGATAAAAACCAACGGATCGGACATGAGTTGGTAAAACTTAGTAATAGTAAAGTTCATCTCTCTCACACCACTTTGAAACGCATTACACTAACATCATAATAACTCTTTAGAACTGCCATCTTGAGTCGAAGTCTTTGTATATTTTTTCAACAGCAATCGACTGTGCTTTTTAATTAATTTTGCTATCGGCCTTCTGAATTGCCATAATTTTTCCTTAGTGAAACCCCACGCGATGCCTTGTTGCACAGGTAGTAGTTTTGGCGGCGTAATATCAGAAACACTTTCTGACTGTTTCCACATTGCAGGGCGCAACAAACGGTACGCAATCCCACCACATTAGACCACATATCAAAATGATCAATGTTGAACCAGAATTTGCCAACTCTAAGCATTTTTTCTGCCCCAAGTCTCGTTACGATATAAGCAGCGCAGCCGTAACTCAGTTCATCAAAGGTTTCACACCCAAGAATATTTGTACTGTTTTGAGTTTTTGTATGAG
Organism: Hyphomicrobiales bacterium; assembly: GCA_025362535.1. Taxonomy (GTDB): domain Bacteria; phylum Pseudomonadota; class Alphaproteobacteria; order Rhizobiales; family Aestuariivirgaceae; genus Aestuariivirga. The sequence continues at coordinate 337 of JANYGE010000287.1, read as the reverse complement.
GTTCATCCACTTGTACTGCGAGTTCTTCAATACGAAGTTGATCTATTCCAAGTTTTTGTAAATCAATCTCAAAAATTTTCGGATCCCAGTTCACTGGAATGGCGTCATCTTCAAGAATGAGGGCCTGTGAAATATTCGCGTCTAGAATTCTTTGCCATGCATAACGATGGCTGTAGTAAACTCCAATTTGCCCTCGTAGGGGCAGCTCACAGCGATTATAGATGTAAGCCTTCATCCATGAGACTAAGCCTAAGACTGAATTGTTCTTGCCATCAAAAGCACTAATCCGCTCAAACTCTAAACCCAGCGCATTCAACCGCTCTGTCATTTCAGCAAG
>JANYGE010000282.1 GCA_025362535.1 Hyphomicrobiales bacterium | reverse complement strand
ACAAGACTTAGCGCAGTTTTAAATCCCGTCCAAGCCGAACCTTGCCCCACTGTGTTGTTTTTAACTGATGTGCCAAACACCAAATAGATTAAAAAGCAAAATGCAAAAGCCGCAGCAGCAATTGAATAACTGTCTGATATGTTTTTGCGTGTGGCAATATAAAGCCCCACTAACCCCGGCACCAAAATCCAAGATGCGGCATAAATGCTGCGAACCACTGAGTTTATTGAGGCCGCATCACGCGACCCAAACTCAGAAGTTTGTGAGCGGATGACAGCAAACAGTTGCCCGTAAGTGCTGCCAGAAATAGGGCTGATCAGCACAAGGCAAAATATGAAACTCCATATCGAAGGAAAAATCGAAAACACGCCAAAGCCAACAGCCCCAACGGCCAAAGTTATGAGGATTGATTTTTTGCGATCATCGGTTCGGTCGGAAAAATAGCCCATCACAAATGAACCGATCATGCCAGTCACAGCCATTATGATCATCAAAATTGAATAGTGCCAGGTGCTCATGCCCAATTGATCAATGCCAATGATGGATTGATAGGGGAGCGTAGAAGCATAAGTGAACCCAAGGCAAAACAGTGTGATGGTGGCCACACGAATGCTGGGGGTGGTGAGAATTTTAGAGAAGGAGTTCCACATAAAAAAGGCTCTAGCAGATTCTGCAAGAGCCTCTCAGAAAATTTTGAAATGTTATGCCTTGGCGTGCATCTGTTCCACGTATTCCCAGTTCACCAGATGATCCACAAACGCTTCCAGATATTTCTGCCGCGCGTTGCGGTAATCGATGTAATAGCTGTGCTCCCAGACATCGCAGCCCAGAATGGGCGATGCGCCGTGCATCAATGGGTTTTCGCCGTTTGGTGTTTTCATAATCACCAGCTTGCCGCCTTTAACGGCAATCCAGCACCAGCCGGAACCAAACTGAGTGAGACCAGCCTGCACGAAATCAGCGCGCATTTTGTCGAAGCCACCAAGATCAGCATCCACAGCCGCGGCTAATTTGCCAGGCAGTTTGTTGCCGCCGCCATTGGGCTTCATCCAATTCCAGAAATGATTGTGGTTATAATGTTGGCCCACATTGTTGATCAGGCCTTGGGCCTTATCAGCAAAAGCCACTTTGCAAATATCTTCAATTGAAGCTGAGGCCAATGGCGAATCCTTCAGCAAATTATTGCCATTGGTCACATAAGCCATGTGGTGTTTGTCGTGGTGAAACTCGAGAGTTTCTTTGGACATATAGGGGCCTAAAGCATCATAGGCATAAGGCAGTGCAGGAAGTTCGAGGGCCATCAGAGTTCTCCATTTATGATTGGGCTCTATCTAGGCCCTTGAGCGCCAGAGTGCAAGAAACACGAGCAAAATACTCGTTCATTAAGTCGGCATGTCCATTATTATGCTGCTCTGCAACAAATATATTGTGCAGTGCAGCATTTTGTGCTAAGGGCGCTGCCATCACCACATAAGGGACTCCACCATGAAAACTCCCAAGATTGAAAACGAAGAGACTATCCGCGCTCGCGCTCACAGCCTGTGGGAAGCCGAGGGCCGCCCTGAAGGCCGCGCTGAATTTCATTGGCAACGCGCCGTGGAATCATTAGCGGCACCGGTTCAGGCCGAAAAGCCAGCCGTTAAAAAAGCCCCGCGCGCCAAAGCGACCAAGGCCCCAAAAGCTAAATAATCCAAGCATCATTTGCTGTCGCCTCTTGCGCGGGAGGGTTGTGGGCTTTACGAAAAATAATGGACACAGCCACTCTTGCCTTTCTCGCCCTCGCAGCTTTCGTTGCGGGTTTTGTTGATTCAATTGCAGGCGGCGGCGGTTTGCTCGCCCTTCCCGCCTTGCTTCTGGCAGGCCTTGATCCCGTGTCAGCCCTTGCCACCAACAAACTGCAAGGCAGCTTCGGCACGGCATCAGCAACTTACGCCTTTTGGCGCAAAGGCCACCTCCATATTGCGGATCACTGGCTCACTATAACTACAACATTTATCGCGGCCTGTTTAGGCGTGGCTGCCATCAAATATGCACCGAC
>JANYGE010000260.1 GCA_025362535.1 Hyphomicrobiales bacterium | reverse complement strand
GCTGAACTTGGCGATAGGCGCCCCTCACCGGATGCGCTTCTGGAGCTTGCTGCGCATGAAAAGCGTGGGCGACTTAAGATATTTATTGGCGCTTCTCCTGGTGTAGGCAAAACCTATGCCATGCTCTCTGGTGCACAACGGCTTACAGGAGAGGGCAAGGATGTTGTTATTGGTATTGTGGAAACCCATGGAAGGTCTGAAACTACGGCTCTCCTAACGGGCCTTGAAGTTTTGCCACGCAAGTCCATCACTTATCGCGGACATGCGCTGATGGAGTTTGATATTGATGCGGCATTGGCCCGCAAACCGCACCTGATTATTGTTGATGAATTGGCCCACAGCAATGCACCGGAATCGCGACACCCCAAACGCTATCAGGATGTACAGGAACTTTTAGATGCTGGTATTAATGTTTGGACGGCGCTGAATATTCAGCACATTGAAAGCCTATCCGATGTGGTGGCGACTATTACCGGCGTTAAGGTGCGCGAGCTTGTGCCCGATACGGTTATAGAAAATGCAGCCGATGTTGTAATGGTGGACATTACTCCCGATGAACTTATTCAACGCTTGAAAGAAGGCAAAGTCTATCTTCCCGATAATGCCAGAAGAGCTGCCGATAATTTTCTGCAAGTTGGTAATCTCACAGCTTTGCGCGAGTTGGCGTTGCGCCGCACGGCGCAGCGGGTTGATGATCAGATGGTGGATTATCTGCGCCAAAATGCGATTCAAGGACCATGGCCCACATCAGACCGCATCTTGGTTTGTGTTGGCGGTGACGAGCAATCAGAGCGGGTTGTGCGCCAAGCGGCGAGCATCGCAAATGGATTAAATGCAACTTGGGTGGCTGTCTATGCGAGCGCTCCGGCAGAAACCGCGACTGATATTGAGAAGTTGCAACGTGTGGATCGTAATCTTGAACTTGCGGCAAGACTAGGCGCTGAAGTTTCACGCTTAACAGCAAGAGATTTACCTAAAGAAGTATTGCGGTTTGCCGCTCAGGAAAACATAACCCAGATTATCATCGGTCGCTCACCATCTGGATTTATAAAACGATTTATGGGGCGCTCCCTCTCTGATGAGATTATGCATCAAGCCCGTGGTGTTTCAGTTCACGTTATAACTAATGATCGTGTGACCACAAAGCCGAGCAGGCGCTGGAAATTCCGGATTACGGTGAATGGCATTGCTGCGGCACCTGTCGCAGTTGCTGGCGCTGTTTTGATGGGGCTTGCAGCGAGCCACTTTTTACGATTGCCAAATCTCTCGATGATTTTTTTGGCCGCCGTTTTGTTTTGCGCCATCACTTATGGAACATGGAGTGCCGTCTTCGCGGCGGGCCTGTCTTTTCTGGCGTATAATTTTTTCTTTATTGAACCTGTCCACACATTCACCATTGCCAGTCCACATGAATTTCTAGCACTGTTCTTTTTCCTGTTGGTAGCTATCTTAACTGGCAGTCTTGCTGGTAGGGTTCGAGAGCAGTCAAATGCGGCACTCTCGCGGGTTAAACAAGTTGAAACTCTGTTTGATCTTTCACGCAAACTCTCCGCAAGTGTAAAAATTGACGATCTCTTATGGATTGTGGCCACTCAGGCTGCGGCAACTGTTAAGGGTCAATCCATTATTTTGCTCAAAAAGGATGATGATCTTGCGATCATGTCAGGCATGCCACCGGAGGATCATCTTGGACCATCAGACTGGACAGCCGCACGCTGGACGCTAAATCATGCCGAAATCGCCGGATGGAACTCTGAGACGCTTCCCAATGCGCGCTTTCAATATCACCCTCTGAAAACTCCACACGGCATTGTCGGCGTTGTCGGTATCAGACCGAACGAACCTCAAATTTCGACGGAAGCGCACCGCATGATCGAAGCTCTCTTGGATCAAGTTTCAATTGCTTTGGAGCGCACAACTCTGGCGGATGAAGCTGCGGATGCACGGGCCAGCGCTGAAAGCGAAAAACTGCGCTCGGCTTTGCTCTCATCAATCTCTCACGATCTCAGAACTCCACTGTCATCTATAGTTGGATCTGTCACAACCCTGCGCATCTTGCACAGTAAAATGACCAAAGCCGTTCGTGATGATCTTCTGGCCAATATCGAGGAGGAAGCAAGCCGCCTCGCGCGCTTCGTGTCCAATCTTCTCGATATGACAAAAATTGAAGGCGGTGCAGTAAAACTTTCAAATGAGCCACTCGATGTGGCCGATGTGGTGGCGGCAAGCGTACGGCGTGCGCGTCAGACATGGCCACAGCGCGAGATTACAACGAAGGTTGGAAAGGATATCCCAATCACAAAAGGTGATGCAGCACTGCTGGAACAACTTGTTTTCAACCTGCTTGACAATGCCAACAAATATTCTCCTAAAGACAATCCAACAACTGTCGTAATTGACGGCGAAAAAAATGAAGTTGTGTTGAATATCGAAGATCGAGGGTCGGGTATACCTGTTGAAGATTTAGAACGTGTGTTTGAGAAATTTTACCGTGTGAAGGGCAGCGATGGCAGGTCTCCGGGAACAGGCTTGGGTCTCGCCATTTGCCGTGGCATTGC
>JANYGE010000259.1 GCA_025362535.1 Hyphomicrobiales bacterium | reverse complement strand
ACCTCCTCTTTGGCGCGGGCCACAAGATCACGCAAAGCCTGGGTTCCGGCTTTGCGATCAACGGCGATCATTTTAAACTTCAGGCAAAACCAGCCAAAAAATGGAATATAGGTGAGCTCTTTCTTCAGCACAAAGCAGGGGTCATCAAGCAGTGGCAAGATTGCAAAAGTTTCCCAAAAAGATTGATGTTTGCCTGCCACCATTGCGGCATCCTGTGGAATGTGTTCAGCGCCGCGCACTTCCATTTTGATGTTGCAGATGACCCGCAGCAACCAAATCGATGAGCACGCCCAGGTTTGCAGGGCACGAATGGCCCATTTGCGGGGCAAGAAAAAGAACTCAAAGCCCAGCACCAAGAACAATGCGAGATTAACATAGAATAAAATATTAAAAATCAAAGAGCGTAGCGCAATCATGGTGATGACTTTAGCATATTCATCAGCGTGAGTTTAGCACTGATCACAGCAATGGCAGTGGCCGCCAGTGGCACACCCAACATTGAGCCATAAGTCGAAGCCGGCGCTGCCCCAAAGAGCAGATTGTAAGAGGCCAGGGCGACGCTGTTATCGGCGGTGTTGCCAGACAGGCTCAATCCCAAGAAGGTCAGCAGTCCAAGCGCTACACCACAACAGCCAGCCACCAGACCTGTGGTGAGAAAGCGCCGATCAATCTGGCGCGCGATATAGCCATCTTTGGCCCCGACGAGATGCAACACATCCACCACTTCCCTATTGGCCGCCAGAACAGCCCGTGCTGCAAAAATCACGATGGCAAAACTTGAGGCGCAGATAAGAACCAAAATGAGATAAGAAAGCAGAGACAGGGTGTGCCCCATCCGAGAAAGTTCAGTTTGCCAGCGTCGATGGGTATCGAGGCTTGCTCCCTTCACCTTGGTACTCAGAGTCTTTGACAGATTTTCAAAGTTTGGTGGATGAGCTTCATCAATAGTGACACGGATGAGGCGGGGCACCGGTAGATCTGAGAGGTCAGTATTGCCCAGCCAGGGTTCAAGCAGTTTCAACCCAGCTTCGCGCTCGAGGATCTGCGCTGACGTTACACCCCCCGTTTGCTCGAGGATATTGATGGCCTTGGTCAATTCAGCTTCTACATCTATTTTTTCCAAAACGCGCACCTGCACTGTCACTTCACGTGCCAGGCCTTTGGTCCAACCATCAACAGAGCGATCAATTAAAATCAGCGCTCCAATAGCCAGACTTGCCAGATAACACATGACAGTCATGGTCACGGTAAGATTGCGCAGGGGTGCGGCTTCGGGCGGAATGATCGGGCCTGGTTTTGATTGCTTATCGGCCATTACACCAGCCTCACCTGGCCTGCATGCAAGCGCAGCAATGGCTTTTTACCCTGTTTGACCAAGGCTTCATCGTGGGTTGCCAGAAGAACCGTCGTGCCCAATCGGTTGAGTTCAAGAAACAAGTGCAGCAGGCGTTTGGCTAAGACCGGATCAACATTGCCGGTTGGCTCGTCTGCGAGCAATAATTCCGGTTTAGAAATCACCGCCCGTGCAATGGCGGCGCGCTGCTTTTCACCGCCCGACAGAACCTCAGGAAAGACATAAGCCTGTTCCTTAAGGCCCACCCAATCGAGAAGATCCAAAACATCTTGACGATAATCTTCCACCCTTTGTCCCATCACCCGCAAAGGCAAGGCCACATTATCAAAAGTTGAAAGATGATTGAGTAATCTAAAATCTTGGAACACCACACCAATGCGCCGCCGCAGGTGGGGAAGCCCGGCGCGTGAGAGGATTGAGGTATCTTCGCCGAAAAGTGAAACCAAACCCCGGGTCGGTTTCAGCGCCATAAACAAGAGCCTGAGCAAAGATGATTTTCCAGCTCCAGAAGAGCCAGTGAGGAAATACATATCGCCCTGTTCCATGGAAAAGCTGACATCATTCAACACCGATGCTCCATCACCATAGCGCAAACCCACATGTTGCAAATCAATCAAAACGCAATCCTCGATTCAAAACAGCTTTGCCGCAACAGGCTTAACTGACTGTTAACCGTAAACGCTGTTAGGCTGGTGTTTTAGAATTCATTTTTACTGGGCAATTTGTTTATAGCATGATCGTCAGCTGTCCTTCTTGTACCACGCGCTATGATCTCGGCGAACATGGCCGCAGCACATCTGCGCTCACCATCACGTGCCGCACTTGTAGCCATACCTGGAAAGAACATCCGATCATTGATGTGATTGAACAGCCCTCACGGGCTCTTGCTCGAATCATCGATCTTGATGATGAGCCAGAAGTTGACGTTCAGCGGTTGGTTGAAGCGGCGCGCTTCGCCCATGAAGAATTCGCAATGCAGCGCAAAGTCCGTTTGCGCAAATCTATTGGGTGGGCGGGTCTTGGCCTTACGGTAGCACTGCCTTTGCTTAGCGCTGCAATGCTGCCCGAAACCGTTGTCGCCGCTGCCCCTGCCACGATCCAGGCCTATGATAAACTTGGATATAGTGTGAATATCTATGGCCTCGAAATCCGCCATATAGAACAACAACATAGTATTCTTAATGGCGCGCGGGTTTTGATGATTAAGGGTGAAATCAGCAACCCCACCAATGATATTCGCAAGATTCCATGGCTCCGGTTTGGATTGAATGATGCCGCGTCAACCGAACTTTACACCTGGACATTGGATACGGCATCACGGCCGCTTCGCTCGGGCGAGACCACAAGTTTTGTGACGCGTGTTGCGGCACCTCCGGAACTTGCGAAGAACT
>JANYGE010000241.1 GCA_025362535.1 Hyphomicrobiales bacterium | reverse complement strand
CAATTTTGGAACGCGCATGGCTGGTTCCGGACCCTACGCATGGACGATTGGGCGCAGGTTTCAATTGGCAGCCCAGAGATTAGGATTGAATGCGAAACGCGCCAAGCTAACGACGGAGTTATTTAAGCGGCCCCCTGTTGCTGGCGAGCAGTTGGCATTGTTGTAGGTTGGTGCTACCTGCGTGAAGGGACCTCATCCGGCGCGTTGCGCCACCTTCTCCAAAGGAGAAGGGTGAGGTCAAACATCGCCCTTCTCCTTTGGAGAAGGTGCCCGAAGGGCGGATGAGGTCCCTAGTCACAGGGGACCAGTTTGCAAAAGCCAGATTTTACTTATGAAACGCTCGCCCTCCAACTCGGCCACAGCCTTATCTGCGGCATTGATGAGGCTGGCCGTGGGCCATGGGCTGGGCCTGTTGTGGCTTCAGCGGTTATTCTTGATCAGCATGATACTCCACAAGGCCTGAATGATTCCAAAAAGCTTACTCCTGAAAAACGCGAAGCTCTGTTTGATCCAATTTTAAAATCCGCCCATGTCGGTATTGGCATTGTCAGTGCGGCTGAGATTGACGCGATCAATATTTTGCAAGCGACGTATCTTGCCATGAAACGCGCTGTACAAAATTTAAACCCACTCCCGACATTGGCTTTGGTTGATGGCAATCGCGCACCACCTCTGCCCTGTGCTGTGCAAACCATCATCAAGGGCGATGCGCTTTCGCTATCAATTGCTGCCGCGTCAATCATCGCAAAAGTGACGCGAGACCGGATTATGGTGGAGCTGGAAAAGCAATATCCGGATTATGGTTTTGCCAAGCATAAAGGCTACGGCACAGCGGTTCATGCCGCTGCATTGCGGCGACTCGGTCCGTGTGCAGAACATCGCAAAAGCTTCAAACCAATTTCTAATTTGCTCGCGCGTTAACCATTCTTAACGAATTCGATTCACGGCGAGTCCGAGAAGATTCATAACCCTCCCGACAGTGTGTTTGCGTAAGCGTTTGGGGACTATAAATGGGTTATGAATCTAAGATCGATGTGCGACCGTTACATGATCAAATTCTGGTGGGGGATTGTCTCACTGAGCTCAAGAAAATCCCGACAGGGTCTATTGATCTGGTCTTCGCTGATCCGCCCTATAATTTGCAACTCGGTGGTGATCTGAAGCGCCCCGACGAATCCAAAGTCGATGCTGTGGATGATGACTGGGATAAGTTTTCCAGCTTCGCCGAATATGACAGCTTTACGAAAGCCTGGCTTGCCGAATGCCGCCGCGCTTTGAAACCGAATGGCGCGCTCTGGGTTATTGGCTCCTATCATAATATTTTCCGCGTCGGTTCTGCTCTACAAGATTTGGGTTTCTGGATTCTGAATGATGTGGTCTGGCGTAAGACAAATCCGATGCCGAATTTTCGAGGCCGCCGCTTCACCAATGCCCATGAAACTTTGATCTGGGCGGGGCGCAGCGAAGAAACCAAGTACACTTTTAATTATGAAGCGATGAAAATTTTCAACGATGATTTGCAAATGCGATCAGATTGGACATTGCCGCTATGCACAGGCGGCGAGCGCCTCAAAAATGGCGAAGGCAATAAGCTGCACCCCACGCAAAAGCCGGAGGCCCTGTTGCAACGCGTGATGTTGGCCACCAGCAAACCTGGCGACGTGATTTTAGATCCGTTCTTTGGCACGGGCACCACAGGTGCGGTGGCCAAACAACTTGGTCGTCATTACATCGGCATCGAACGTGAACTTGTCTATGCTGAAGGCGCACAAGCTCGTATTGATGCGGTTGAGCCCTTACCCTTAGAAGCCTTAAAAACCACTGTTGGCAAACGCGCTGAAGTGCGTATTCCGTTTGGTACCTTGATTGAGCGCGGGCTGGTGAAGGCGGGTGAGACTCTGTTTGATCATTCGCAACGCATTGCTGCCAATGTGCGCGCTGATGGTTCGATTGCCGCCAAGGCGCATTCGGGCTCCATCCATAAAGTGGGCGCGCAAGTGCAAAATGCCGAAGCCTGTAATGGCTGGACCTATTGGCATGTGCGGCGCGGGCCAAATCTGGTGCCGATTGATTTGCTGCGCCAACAAGTGCGCGGCGAAATGGGTGCGGCGGCTTAATCTAAAACCACGCCAATCACTTTACGCATCACCGAGGGGAGAGCTTCGTCACTCAGTTGCTCTCTCCCCACAAAGCGACAGGCAAGTTGGGTGGAATCGTTTCGTGTTTTCCATACGGTGAGTTCCAAATGGAAATGCGTGAAAGTGTGTTCAACCAAACTGCTTTGCTTTTTCCATTCGCTCTCAAATGGCGCTTCAAATTCAGGGCGCTTAGCACGCAGCCAATCACTGGATGGAAATTCAGTCATGCCGCCGAGCAGGCCTTTGTTGGCACGGGTGCGAACCAGCACTTCGCCTTTGGAGTTTTCGATCCAATAAATGTGACCAAAGCGGGAGGGCAGTTTTTCCTTTTTGGCTTTGCGTGGCAGGGCTGTGGCCATACCTCTGATGCGGCCTGAGCATTCATCCGTCAAAGGACATATATCACAAGATGGCGATTTGGGTGTGCAGATGGTGGCCCCCAAATCCATCAAGGCTTGAGCAAAATCACCGCTGCGCTTTTGCGGTACAAGCTTTGTCGCTTCCGTGCGGATGCGCGGCTTGGATTGCGGCAGGGGTTCTTCGATTGCATAGTAACGCGAGATGACCCTGTCCACATTGCCATCAATGGCGGCAGCGGGAATATCAAAGGCAATGGCGGCGATAGCGGCTGACGTGTAGGGGCCGATGCCCGGCAGCTTTTGCAATTCCTCCATACTAGCTGGAAAAAAGCCATCTAACTCACCTGCGACAATCTTGGCACAGGCGTGAAGATTGCGGGCTCTGGCATAATAGCCGAGCCCAGCCCAAGCCCGCATCACATCCTCGGTGGCAGCCGCCGCCAAATCATCTATAGTGGGCCAGAGACTCACGAATTTCAGGAAATAGTCTTTAACGGCGGCAACGGTGGTTTGTTGCAGCATGATTTCAGATAACCAGGTTTTATAGGGGTCAGGCGTTTTCATGCGCCATGGCAGTTCTCGCGCGTTGGCATCATACCATACGAGAAGTTTATCACTAAAATCTGTTTGTAGCCCTTGTTCCGCCATGGTTTTCACTCAAATAACTCTTTAAATACGGTTTGCATGGAAACTCTAGACAGATATTTTCGCTCTCTCACCAAGGCCGCCTTTGTGCGCCATGGCTTTGCCAGCGAACAGTTGATCTCGCAATGGAGCATTATTGTGGGTGAGCAGCTTGCTGCTTACTCCGTGCCGGACAAAATCAATTGGCCGCGTTCAGCATCCGAAACGCAACGCAAAATGGGCGGCACTTTGGTGCTTCGCGCTGCGGCTGGGCGCGGGCTAGACCTGCAATATGAAGGCCCTCGCATTATTGAGCGGGTTAATCAATTTCTCGGTTATGGCGCTATTAGTGCCTTGAAAATAAAACAAGATTCGCTGCATGTTGAGCCACTAAAGCCAGTTGCTCGCCCGATATCTGCCCAAGCCAGCAAAGCCTGGCATGAAAAGATCGACGATATTGCCGATGATGAGTTGAAAGCCGCACTTTCGCGTCTTGCGGCCCATGCGGCTCCCAATGGTCCCAAATCTCCAATGTTCTCCACAGGGGAAAATAGGGATTGGCCTCTTCCCTCAAACTCAGTTAGGAAAAACCAATGATTAACACCTCAAGACGTTCTCTTATGATTGGCGCGGCCGCTATCGGTCTTTTTGCTTTGACGCCTGCTTGGGCCGAGGAAGCCAAAACCATTGATCTCACCGATTTACTCACGCCCCCTGATGAAGGCGACATGATTGAGGGCCAAGATACAGCCAAAGTGACGATCGTTGAATATGCTTCAGCCAGCTGCCCACATTGTGCGGCATTTTACAATGATGTTTATGGCAAGCTGAAAACTGACTATATTGATACCGGCAAAGTGCGTTTCATCTTCCGCGAATTTCCGCATAATGATCAAGCAATGGCTGCCTTTATGGTGGCGCGCTGCTCACCAAAGGAAAAATATTTCCCGCTCATCGATATTTATTTCAAGACCCAGGAAAAATGGGTGCCTGATGCTCTCAATCAATTGAAGGATATTGCCAAGCAAACTGGCATGAGCGAAGCGGATTTTGACGCCTGCCTGAAAAATGAAAAAGTGGCTAAAGCCATTTGGGAAGTGCGCGACAAGGCTGACAAGAAATATGGCGTTACGGGCATTCCAACGCTTTTCGTAAATGGCAAGTCTTATGAAGGCGAGCGCACTTATGATGCGATGAAAGCTCTTCTAGATCCGCTGCTATAATTTGAAGATGGGGCAAAACTTAAGATGCGCTTTGCAAAGCTAAAACTGACTGGCTTTAAATCTTTCGTTGAGCCCACGGAACTTATCATTGAGCGTGGCCTCACTGGCGTGGTGGGGCCTAATGGCTGCGGCAAATCCAATTTGCTCGAAGCGCTGCGCTGGGTGATGGGGGAGAACTCTTATAAATCCATGCGCGGTGCTGGCATGGAAGATGTGATCTTCGCTGGCACACAAGATCGCCCGGCCCGCAACTTGGCTGAAGTTATGGTGACCATGGGCAATGAAGATCGCACTGCGCCTTCTGCCTATAATGAATCTGAAATTATCGAAATCTCGCGCCAGATTGTGCGTGACCAAGGCTCTAAATACCGGGTGAATGGTTCGGAAGTGCGGGCCCGCGATGTGCAACTGTTATTTGCGGATGTATCCACGGGTTCACGCTCTCCAGCTCTGGTGCGGCAAGGGCAGATTTCTGAAATCATCAATGCCAAGCCACAAGCCCGGCGTTTAATTTTGGAAGAAGCCGCCGGCATTACCGGCCTGCACACCCGCCGCCACGAAGCTGAGTTAAAGTTGAAAGCTGCTGAAGCCAATTTGGCGCGGCTTGATGACGTGACGGCGCAGCTTGAAAGCCAGCTTGCCAGCTTAAAGCGGCAAGCGCGACAGGCACTCAAATATAAACAGGTTTCTGGTGATATTCGCAAGCTTGAAGCGGCTGGATTATTTGTGGCGTGGCGCGATGCCAACACTGCCATGCAGGCAGATCATGCGGCTTTGGATGAAGCCACGCGCGTACTGGCTGAACATACGCGCGATGCATCGGAAAAATTGCGTGGCCGCGATGAGTTGGGCGAGACGTTGCCAGCATTGCGCGAACAGGAAACCATCCGTGCTGCGGTTTTGCAACGCATGGTGTTGGAACGCGCCGCCATTGACGAAGAAGAAAAGCGCGTTGAAAGCCGATTGAACGAGCTGAAACAACGCCGCACCCAAGCTGCCAATGATCTTCGACGTGAAGAAGAATTGGTGCAAGACACGGATGGGGTGATTGCCAAGCTGCAAGCTGAGGCCGTTGCGCTGGATGAAGCTTTGACCAATGACAGTGGTCTGCGCAATGAAGCTGCCACCGCATTGCAAGAAACTGCGGCTTCCTTGGCACAGGCGCAGGAAGCGGCGGATGCTGCAAACAATCGCCTCTCGGAATTGGTGGCGCAGCGCAGCGCCATGGAGCGTTCAATCGCTGAGCATCAAAATAGATTGACCAAGCTTGATCGTGAAGCCGCCGACATTGAACAGCGCCGCTTGGCATTACAGGCCCGTGTGGGTTCGGCTGCGGATGGTGCTACTCTAATTTCCGCCGTTGAGGTGGCCGTTGGTGTAGCCGCGGCTGCCGAACAAGCGGCTGGTCATTCAGAAGTGGGGCTTCGCGTTTCACGGCAAGTGGAAGGCGACAAGCGCCAATCCTATGATGATGCACGGCGCAAAGCTGAACGCTTGCAAACAGAAGTCCGTACATTGACGAATTTGCTGAAAGCCGGGGGTGGCGATCTCTGGCCATCATTGGTTGATTCAATTTCTGTGCAGCCGGGTTATGAGGGCGCACTGGCTGCCGCTTTAGGTGAAGATATTGAAGCCTCCGCCGATGAAGGTGCGCCCGTATTCTGGCGCGGTCTTCCACCTTTAGAAGCAATTGCTGCCCTTCCCGGCGATGCCGCAGCGCTCTCGCAGTTTGTGCAGGGACCACAATCTCTCGCACGTATCCTTTCGCATGTCGGCGTTGTCTCAAAGGCTGTCGGCGCTGCCCTGCAATCACAATTAAAGCCTGGACAACGCTTGGTATCGACGCAAGGTGATGTGTGGCGTTGGGATGGATTTACAGCTGCTGCTGATGCACCAAGTGCCGCAGCAAAACGCTTAGCAGAACGCAATCGCCTGTCTTTAATTGAAGAAGATATGAAAGCCGCCATTCTCGCTGCCGATGCGGCAAAGCTTGAATATGAGTCGGCCAAAGTGGCGGTGGAAACTGGGGTTCGGGCTGAACGCGAAAAACGTGATGCATGGCGGGCTTCAACATCGGCTTTAGATGTGGCGCGCCAAGCTTTACAAGCGCATGAACGGCGCATGGCCGAAACTGCGGCACAGACCAGCGCCTTAGATGAAGCTGCCCGCAGCAGTGCGGCGCGACTCAGCGAAGCACGCAGTCTTTTTGAGATTGCGCAAAATGAATTTGCCGCCTTGCCTGCCGCTGATGGCAGTGCGCAAGAATTGCAGCGCTTGCGTGATGTGCTGAATGGGGAGCGGGCCACCTATGCTGAGGCCCGCGCCAAGCATGATGGCTTGGAACGCGAGGCGCGGGTCAGGGCTGAGCGCTTGAAGGCAATAGCTTCTGAGCAAGAGCAATGGAATTCACGCAGCGCTAAAGCCAAAGAACAAACTGGGCTTCTGGTGAAGCGTTTGGAAGAAACTGATGCTTCTATTTCTGAAATGAG
>JANYGE010000227.1 GCA_025362535.1 Hyphomicrobiales bacterium | reverse complement strand
TTCATTTTGCGCAACCGCCGCATTTTGGCTGACCAGATGGAGTTCTTGATGCTGCATGTGCCGAAGTCGTCCAGACTGATGGCATAGGAACCGTATGAAAAAGATGTGGTATCGATCCGTGAGCCGGCCGGTGGGCCATGCAGCGCTATTTTTGTTTCTGATTATTTTAGGCATGTGTCTTCTCGCCCCGGCCTATGCGGCATGGGCTGGCATGGATCCGTTCAAATCAACTTTGGATGCCACCATCACACTCAATGGGCAGACAGTGAATGTGATGGAGCAATCGACGGAAGGTTTGGGGCTGGGCTACAATCCCATCGGTCCCACCTGGGAGATTGGCAATTATTTTCTGGGGGCAGATAACCAAGGCCGTGATGTGATGACGCGGCTGCTTTATGGCGGGCTTAACTCATTTTTGATTGCCAGTGCGGCAACGATTTTTACGTTGCTTGTCGGAACCACACTGGGCTTGGTGGCAGGATTCTTTGGGGGCTTTGTTGATACGGTTCTCTCGCGCATTCTCGATATTCTCTGGGCTTTTCCGGTTTATCTTTTGGCGATTTCGCTTTCGATTGTGTTGATCGCGCACGGCATCCAAATTGGCCCGATCACCATTGAATCAGGTAGCCTGTGGTTACCGATTTTTATTATTGGTGTGGTTTTCATTCCCTATGTGGCGCGGCCCATTCGCGGGCAGGTTTTATCGTTGCGCGAGAGTGAGTTTGTATTGGCGGCAATTGGCCTTGGCGTGCCGAGCCACCGTATTTTGCTGCGCGATATTTTGCCAAATGTATCAACTACACTGATTGTATTTGTGCCTTTGATGATGGCGCTTAATATGCTTACAGAATCTGCCTTGTCGTTTTTATCGATTGGTGTTCAGCCGCCTGATGCAAGCTGGGGCACGATTATTCAAGACGGACAGGGGCTGCTCTACTCGCGGCCTATGGTGGCGCTGGCTCCGGGGCTCGCCATTGTTCTCAGTGTGCTTGCTCTTAATGTGCTGGGAGATGGCCTGCGCGATGCGCTAGATCCGCGCTCTAAAATCAAGCTGGGGCGTGGCTGATGCTGCTAGCAATCCTCCGGCGTGTGGGCCAGATGTTCTTTGTCATGGTGGGCATCAGCATGCTGGTCTTCATGATTTTTTTTGCAACACCCGGCGCTGATCCAGCCTCTCGCATCGCTGGCCGCAATGCCAGCCCTGAAATTCTGGAGGCGGTGCGCAAAAGCTTTGGCTTCGATCAACCTTTCTATGTGCAATATCTCATCATGATGAAAAAGATATTCATCACTGGTGATCTTACATCCTTCGTCAATCGCGGCTGGAAAGTGGTGCCTGCGGTGCTTGATACAATTCCGGTTACACTTTCATTGGTTATTGGCGCTGCTATTCTCTGGGTAATTTTCGGTATCATCATTGGAACCGTGGCGGCAGCCACGCGCGGCTCCTGGCTTGATAAGCTGTTGATGATCCTTGGCCTCATCGGCATTTCCATGCCGGTCTATTGGCTGGGCGAAGTGATGAACCTCGTCACCCAAAGTCGCTATCACGACACTTGGATGTTTTCTTGGGTGCCACCGCTGGGTTATAAAAACCTCAGCTCCGATCCCAAAGGCTGGTTTCTCACGCTGATCATTCCATGGATCACCTTGGCTATACTTTATATCGGCCTTTATGGCCGCGTGTTGCGGGCCAATTTGATTGAAGCAATGCAGGAAGATTATGTTCGCACCGCGCGCGCCAAAGGCCTATCGGAAACGCGTATTTTGTTGCGGCACGCGCTTCGCACCTCGCTCATCAGTTTTGTAACGCTGTTCGGCTTGGATTTCGGCGCGCTCGTTGGTGGTTCGGCATTGCTTACTGAAGTGGTGTTTGATCTCCATGGAGTGGGCAAGCTTACCTATGATGCTCTGCAAAACCTCGATCTGCCCGTGATCATGACCACCGTGATGTATGCCTCCTTCTTCGTTGTGCTGGCCAATGCTTTGGTTGATGTGGTTTACATTCTGCTCGACCCTCGCGTGAGGAGTGTGTGATGCTTTCCGTCCGTGATCTCAGAGTTTCCTTTTGCACCGAGCAAGGCATGGTTCAGGCTATTGATGGTGTGTCCTTTGATGTGGCCGAAGGCGAAATTCTTGGCGTGGTGGGCGAGTCTGGTTCCGGCAAAACAGTCTCACTGCTTGCCGTCATGGGGTTGATTACCGACCCTAACGCGGTGATTGAAGGATCGATTAAATATCAAGGCCGCGAGTTGGTCGGTCTTTCCGCAAAAGACATGCGCAAATTACGCGGCCGCGAAATTGCGATGATCTTCCAAGACCCGATGACCGCCCTCACGCCAGTTTATACAATCGGCTGGCAGATTGCCGAGCAAATCCGTGCGCATGAAAAAATCTCGGCAAAAGCTGCCGAGCAGCGCGCCATTGATCTTCTGCAAGAGGTGAACATTCCAAATCCTGCTGAAGCGATCCATCTCTATCCACACCAGCTCTCTGGCGGCATGCGCCAACGTGCGGTGATTGCCATGGCGCTATCGTGCAACCCTTCGCTGCTTGTTGCCGATGAACCGACAACGGCTTTGGATGTAACCGTGCAAGCACAGATTTTGGATTTGGTGCGCAAGCTCCAGAAAAATTACAAATCGGCCGTTGTCTTTATCACTCATGATATGGGGGTGATTGCTGAAATCGCTGACCGGGTGATGGTGATGTATGCTGGCCGCATTGCAGAGCGTGGCAGCAAGCGCGAACTGTTTTCGGAACCGCAGCATCCTTATACGCAGGCACTGCTTGATTCCATTCCCCCGCTTGAGGGTAAGCGGCCACATCGTTTAAAATCCATTCCGGGGGCTCCCCCTGCCCTGCTCCATCGCTCAACAGGTTGTGCCTTTGCGCCGCGCTGTGCCAAGCGTTTTGATGCTTGTGTGAATATGCCAATTCTCACCGCCAATGGCCATGATGCCGCTTGCTTTAAGGTGAACCCCATATGAGCAAGAAAATTCTTTATGAAGCCAAGAATGTGAGCAAGCGTTTCACGGTGGGCAGCCGTTTTTCAGCCAAAGGCAGGCTTACGGTGAATGCCGTCGATAATGTTTCGATCACAATTCATGAGGGTGAAACCCTCGGCTTGGTGGGCGAATCCGGCTGCGGAAAATCCACTTTGGGCCGTTGCATGACCAGGCTCTACGAGATTTCCGAAGGTCATCTGGTATTTGATGGCACTGATATTTCAAGGCTTTCGATGCGTGCATTGCGGCCCTTGCGCGCCAAATTGCAGATGGTGTTTCAAGACCCATCCGCATCGCTTAACCCACGCCGCCGGATTCGCGATTTGATTGCAGAACCTCTACGCATCCATTCAAAATTGAACGAAGCCCAAATCACCAAGCGGGTAGCAGAATTGTTGGAACTGGTGGGTTTGTTACCTGATCATGCGACACGTTTCCAACATGAATTTTCGGGCGGTCAACGCCAGCGCATCGGCATTGCTAGAGCCATTGCACTGAATCCAAAACTCATCGTGTTGGATGAACCCGTTTCCGCACTTGATGTTTCGGTGCAAGCGCAAATCGTCAATCTGCTTGCTGATCTGCAGGAAAAACTCGGACTTACCTATGCGTTCATCGCACATGATTTGAGCGTGGTGCGCCAGGTTTCAACGCGTATTGCCGTAATGTATTTGGGTTCCATTGTTGAGCTTGGAAATGCCGAAGATATTTTTTCAAACCCAGCACATCCCTATACGCAAGCTTTAATCTCTGCTGTTCCAGTGCCCGACATCAACAAAGCAGGATCTCGTAAACGCATTGTTTTGAGTGGCGATGTGCCTAGCCCCATCAACCCTCCTTCTGGATGTCATTTTCACCCACGCTGTCCAGTTGCGCAGGAGCGTTGCAAAATAGAACGGCCAAGCCTTTTAACCCACAGCAATAATCGTACAGTTGCATGTCATTTCCCCATAGATGTTCGGCGGGATTAACCAGTGCGCAAGGCGCACGACATGAACGATGAACTGCTGCGACAAGTTTTAATGGAAGCCGGATAGTATTTTGCCGTGGCTCGTTTAAATATCTGCCACAAAATCCAAATGATGCATCAGTTCAATGTTATTGCGTAAGACGCGGCACTGAAATTTTTTCAAATATTGTCTGAAAAGAATTCTTCAAAGTCGCTGCATCATTCGCAACCACCAAAAGGTCGCCCGCACATTTTGCCATAACAATCGGGATATCATCCACGCGCGTTGCACCACCAGCATTTCCGGGCTGGCCCAACGTCGCATTGTAACCCCAATCATAAGGCATTGCGTAATACGGCGTATAGACCACCGCCACTGATACATTATTTGACTTAAGCGTATCGCAAAAGCTCATGTCAAAGGCCTTCACCTGATCTCTAAGTAGCACTTGCGTCGTCCAAGCACGGGTGGGATCATTCACTCCATCGGTAGCAAGAATGAGAATTTTTTTCGCATTTTGGCGTGAACCACCATCTCCACCTTTGCCTATCAGTTTCACTATGCTGTCTATATAACTAGCGAATGGCGTTGCCGAACTGGCATCATTCAGAACCAAAGCAGGAGCCGGATAAGCCGTTTTAACGGAGGCAAAATTGCTTGTCATCGCAACGGGATTCTTGACCAGGCTGTCAAACGTCCAAAGCCCAACCCGGGTATGACTGGCAAGTGTGGTATTGCCTTTCAAATAATCCATGAGCTGCCCAATACCTTGATTCAGAACGTCGTAACGCAGCACGATGTTATTCTTCTTGGCAAAATTATAGGAATCAATATTGGTGCCACCGCTGTTATCATGGCATGCCAAAGCGCATCCAGTTGCAGTTTCCATCGACTTAATGCCTGCAGGTGTGGATGGCAAAAGCATCGAAGTTGAAACATCTGCGAGCAAATAGAAATCGCGGTACATTTGACTGTCACCAGAGGCCTGTGACAAGGCGTTCACATCGGTATTTGCCAAGCCAGTGAGAGACATCAAACCATTCTTAGCCACCGTATGCGCGGTTGAATTAACCGTGACAGTAGCACCTGTCTCATCAATATTAAATTTCGCTTCGGCGTTGTTGGTCTTGGTTGCATTGGCTTTAAAACTGAGCTGGGCAGCAGCAAGGCCTTTTGCATTAGCGTCTGAAGATGAACTGCCGCTATTTAATGCGTCATTTGTTACAGCCAAAGCCGTCATCGTGGCGTCATCAAGGGCAATTTGAACGTTTTGTTTCAGGATAACTTGCTGGCCAAAATCCAAAGCCGCTCCAGCCGCCAACAAAAGCGCAAGCACTGAAAGCGAAAAAATGATCGCAATATTACCACGCGTATCGCTCAAGAAAGATCTCAGACTATTCATCGTAAATTTAAAAATCCCAAAGTTTGGAGAAATTCTAAGTCACTTCAATGAATTCCGAGTTAAAATGGCAGCACGCTTTACAACCGATGTTGCCAGTTCGGTCGCCTCCCGTTCGTGACGGGCTTATCACCGCAGTTTTGGGATATCGACTGCGATCCTCAGTCTCGCAGTTGTGTTATGGCGTTCGATTCTGACAGATACAGCCTCAGGTTTCACCGCCACATGCCGTGCGATGACATGGATGATTTCATTTTTGAGCGCACTCAAGAGATTGGGGTGACCCGATCCTGCCCGCTCATGCTCCAATAAAACTTGTAAGCGCTCACGGGCCACTGGCGCAGTGCCCGCTTGGGTTTCGCTCCGCTTGAAGAACCCAAAAAAATTCATGCCGCCCTCCCACCAAAGATCTTGTTGAGTAGGTTGAAGCGTTCCAGTGGAACATTCATGGTAACATTGTCACCCAGAAGCCGGCGCGCAGCGTCACAATAAGCCCGGGCCGGCGCGCAGAGCGGGCTGGCCAAAGTGACGGGCTGACCTAGGTTTGAAGCCCGCAATACCTGCTCACTTTCAGGGATGATACCGAGCAGTGGGACTGACAGAATATCGAGAATATCATCAATTTTCAACATCTCACCTCGGCTCGCGCGGGCTTGGTCAAAGCGGGTGATGAGAAGATGTTTTTCAACCCGCCCACCTTTCTCGGCCCTCTCGGTTTTGGAATCAAGAAGCCCGATGATGCGATCAGAATCCCGCACCGAAGACACTTCAGGGTTGGTCACGATAATCGCTGCATCGGCATGGCGCATCGCCAGAATAGCTCCACGCTCAATGCCGGCGGGGCTATCACAAATGATCCAGTCAAACTGCGTACGCAGTTCTTTCATAACGCGCGCCAGACCCTTTTCATTGAGCGCGTCTTTGTCACGCGTTTGCGAGGCTGGCAGCAGGGAAAGATTTTCAACGCGTTTATCGCGGATCAGCGCCTGGTTGAGCTTGGCTTCGCCTTGGGCCACATTGATGAGATCAAACACCACGCGGCGTTCAGCTCCCATCACAAGATCGAGATTGCGCAAACCAACATCGAAATCGACCACCACCACTTTCTTTCCATTGAGTGCAAGGGCAGCACCCAGGGCGGCTGTGGATGTAGTCTTGCCCACACCTCCTTTACCTGACGTAACAACGAGGACTTTGGCCATTGGCAATGCTCCTGAATTTTTAATTTACTGTTTTGATGTTCATGATTCCGTGATCAAGCCGGGCCTGCACCGGAGTGCCGCGCAAAGCGTGATCAAAGTCGTCTGCCGTTCGGTAGAGGCCGTCGATCACCAGGATCTCGGCATCAAATTTGGTGCAAAATATGCGCGCGCCGGAATAGCTATTGGTTCCGGCATAAGCCGCTCCGGCATAAGCGCGGCCGCGCAACGCCCCATAAACATGAATGGAACCACCAGCGATGATTTCAGCACCAGAGGCGACTGAACCGACAACCGTCACATCACCCTCTAAATAGCTGATGATCTGGCCAGAGCGCACGGGTTCATCAATCAGCAGTGTGGCGCATTTGGAAGTTCTATCAGCTGCGGGTTGCAGCAGCGGGCCATCTTCTTTGGGGGTAAACATACCAACGGGTTGTAGAACGCCCGGCAAGGGAGCCAGCCGTTCCGGCAGCCAACCCGCAGCAACACCCTCCACAGCAATAAGCCGCAAATCGCGATATTCGAGATGGGCTACAATATCTTCGGCTTCCATCTTGGTTGACATGAAGCCTGTAAGATCGAGCACGATGGGCCGATTGGCAAAAAACTTAGGGGAGCTACCAACTTTGCGGTCCAGCTCCATCAGCCAATCGAGCAAGGGCCGCTCTGGCGTGAGGACGAAGGCGAGGAAAGAACGCCCCAGCAAACGAAATGATATACGCGGTTGAAGGTTTATTGACACTTGACACACTCACTACTCTACAGACCCAGCAAGCTAATTACGCCCCATCATGGTTAACATTTGGTTAACGGGCTGTAGCGGAGTGAGAAATCAACGGGGTCGGCGCTCTTGGTCCTGTACCAACACTCGATTGAAACAACGAATGTTGGCACAGAGGCATCTGATTTGTTCAAGGCTTCAGGCAAATCCAGTTAAGAAGCAGCATCACCGAAAGACCTGCGATTCATCTGCGTATTGAATGTCTTCTGCGAAATTGATTCATCCGCAGGCAAGTCAGGTGGTTGAGAAAAAAACGAGGCTAGCCCTGGGCCTATGTTTTTACTTTTATACATTGCCAGATCGGCTTTGCGCAAAAGTTCATCTGGCTCTTCGGCATCCCAAGGCGCGCGGGCGATACCAATACTGGCATTAACCGACAAATCCAAATCTTCAACAAAACTTGCTCCGGTAATATTTTCAATCACACGGTCCGCCAGCAATTTTGAACCATCCACGGAATCAACATCTGTTTGAATGATAACAAATTCATCCCCACCAATGCGGGCCACCGTGTCAGTATCGCGCACGGAACGTAACAATGCGGCTGCAACTTTTTTTAAAACAATATCGCCTATATCGTGGCCATATAAATCATTGATTGGTTTGAACTTGTCGAGATCAATATAGTGCAAAGCAATATAGCGGCCCCGTTTCACACCAGCCAAAGCAAACTTTAGACGCTCCAACATAAGCGCCCGGTTGGGGAGTCCGGTAAGCGAATCATGATGCGCCATGTGATTGATCAGGTTCTGGTTCTTGCGCTGCTCAGTCACATCCAAATAAGTGGTAACAAAGCCACCCTCTGCTATGGGAACACCGCGAATTTCCAGCACAGTGCCATTGGGTCTGGTTCTTTCAAAAACATGCGCGCAGCGTTTGGCAACCAAATCCATACGGGCTTTAATAATATCATCAATATCACCTTCGCCATATTCCCCGCGAACGGCATTTGCATAAAAGATTTGCTCAAGTGTTGGACTGCCGTTTGCAAACAGTTCTTCAGGATACTCAAGAAGTTTTTGTTGCTGCTCGTTACAAAGCACCAAACGGTTCTCACTATCGAACAACAAAAGACCGCCCGGAAAATTATCAACAACCGCTTCCAAAAGCCGGATGCGTTTTCTCAAAACTTCAATTTCCTGATCCTCTCTTGAATCAAGATCACTTCCAAATATTGCCATGAATCTCCCCTTTCTGGCTCATCGCGAAGGTTATAAGCTCAACCTTTTGCTAAGCTTACATCTATTAGATTAGATGGTTTTCATGACGGAGCTGGCACCAGATTACCCGCCATGACAGTCCGCACTTGACCAGTTGCTTAACGCCGATGCTATGATGACCGTTCAGAGTAAGGAAACTGATCCATCATGACGATAGCCGAACGATTGAATACCTTGGGAATTACGCTTCCAAATTTACCAAGCCCGAAGGGCAGTTATGTGCCGGGTGTGCTGCACAACGGAACGCTCTACCTATCTGGCCAAGGGCCTGTGTTGGAAGACGGCAGCCTAGCCAAAGGCATAGTAGGAAAAGACGTGTCCCTTGCTGATGCTAATTTTCATGCGCGGCGAACCGGCATGGTCCTGCTTGCTGCAGCCCAACATATTCTCGGCTCATTAGATCGTGTCGAACGTGTTCTCAATGTTTTAGGCATGGTCAATGCCGCTCCAGATTTTTTAGAACATCCCAAAGTGATCAACGGGTGTTCCGAATTGTTCATTGAAGTTTTTGGTGAGGCGGGCCGCCACGCCCGTGCTGCTGTTGGCATGGGCACACTTCCAGAGAATATCTCAGTTGAAATTACGGCTATATTTGCAATTAAGCCATGAATGCCTATGCAAAGCTTGGTGTCCCCACCATAATCAATGCCAAGGGCGCGGCCACCAGATTGTCAGGCGGGATTATGCGGCCTGAAGTTTCTGCCGCCATGGTCGAGGCATCGCAACATTGTGTCGACATAGCAGAGCTGCAAGCCGCAGCGTCACGCGAAATTGCTAAGGCGACGGGGGCAGAAGCAGGCTATGTTGCCTCGGGT
>JANYGE010000184.1 GCA_025362535.1 Hyphomicrobiales bacterium | reverse complement strand
TGCAGAAGACCTGCCTCAGAGCGGTATTTTTCGACATTTGCCTCGGCAGTCGAAACTTTAGTGCGCAAATCAGCGATTTGCTGGCTCAGCCATTCGCGTGCACGATCCGTGGAGCCAGCCGCTGTTTCGCGCGTCGAAGCCACATAAAAATCGGCAAAGGAATTGGCAATATCAGCCGCTGTCTGTGGGTCACCCGATGAAAATTTAATGCCAATTACATTTGAGTCAACGGTGGAATAAACTGTCAATTTTGCATCGACGCGCTTGATGGCAAGTTGTGCTGGCGTAAGCAAATGCGGATCATCCGCAAAACCCATGGAGATCAAGAGCCGCTTTAAAGCAGAGGTCGGTTTCAACAATGGATTGAATTCCGATTTGCTACTCAAGCTCAAACTATCTGAGACGCGCGATACCAAATCCTCTGATTTTAGAATCGAAACCTGACTCAATACTATGCGGTCATCAACCGGATCATTGCGAACATCTTGCAGCGTATTTGCCTTTTCGTAAGGCGTTGATAGATTTTCAATAATAACCTGGGCTTCCGACTGATAGCTGGGAGAAATCAGTGTGATCACCGCAAAACCAGCAAGCATGCCAAGCAACAAGAACGCGAGAACCAAGAACTTCCGACGCCAAACGCCGTAAAGCGCTTCGGCGATGCTGATAACTTGATTGGATTCCGACGCCATATTCATAAAACACTAACCTGATGAGACTCATATTGCTTTTGGCTGTTTATGGTAACCAATTCATTAATTTGGGTTGCGGCCCATGCCTTAAGGCCTTGCTAACCATAGTCACTTATAGTTTCGGCAAGTTTGAATGAAGTGTTGGGCATCAGGCCCCAAACAAGGTTTGAGTTGGTATGCGTTTTATTTTGTTATTCGTCTGCGCGTTCGGGCTTTCTGCCTGTGTTGATACATGGGAAGCCAATGGGCCGTTATCTCCCCCGGGAGGAACTGGCCTTTTGGCCAATGGCACACTCGCAGAAGGCCCTGATGCTGTCTCCAGCGTTTCGCGCTTACCATCGAGAGGGCCAGATGGACCCCTGCCCCCATTCGGCACGCGCGGCCAGGCCGCAGCTTATGAATACCAGAGCGGCTATCGTGTTGGTGCTGGCGACAAACTATCGATCCGCGTGGCTGGCGAGGCTGACCTCACAGGCGAATTTCCAGTTGATGCATCAGGTGCCATTTCAATGCCCTATGTGCAATCGGTAACTGTCGCAGGCATGTCCACACCACAAATCGAACAGTTGATTTTAAAGCGCTTGCGGGCTGGCTATTTGAAAGATCCGCAAGTTTCTGTGCAAGTCACTACATTGCGTCCCTTCTATATTTTGGGTGAGGTTACAACGTCCGGCAGCTTTGCCTATCAACCCGGCATCACAGTTCAAAACGCCATAGCGATTGCTGGTGGTTATGGCGCGCGGGCTGATAAAAACGAAGTCTTACTGACCCGCAAAGATGTTACCGGCACACATACAAGCAAAGTGCCCGTTACAACACAGGTTTATCCCGGCGACATTGTTTACGTTCGTGAACGCTGGTTCTAGAGTCAAAGCCTATGCGCATTCTCCACGTTTTCCGGACTCCAGTAGGTGGATTATTTCGCCATGTGCGTGATTTAGCACGCGGCCAAGCTGAACTTGGTCATCAGGTTGGGATATTTTGTGATTCTTCAACGGGTGGCGAGTTTGGCAATGCACTCATCGAAGCGGCCAGACCCTATTGCACCCTCGGCATCACCCGCATCCCGATTTCAAAAATGCCAGGCCTTGGCGATTTGCGCTGCGCTCAACTGGTGAAGAAAACCGCGCGTGATCTCAACATCGATATAATCCACGGGCACGGTGCCAAGGGTGGGCTTTACGGACGTTTAGCGGGCAAGCTCTCAGGTATTAAAGCGATCTATTCACCTCATGGGGGTAGCTTGCATTATGATTGGGCCTCCCTCGCTGGGCCAGTATTTTTGGGTAAATGGGCGCTTGGTCACGTTGGTGATGGTTTTATTTTTGTCTGTGAATTCGAAAAGAAATTATTTGCCAAAAAAATCGGATTGGCGGGTAAGCCATCGCGTGTTGTGCATAACGGCTTGTGGCCAGAGGAGTTCA
>JANYGE010000160.1 GCA_025362535.1 Hyphomicrobiales bacterium | reverse complement strand
CGCTAGAAACAGTTAAGACGTTGCGGTGGAGAATATGCGAGATTAAAGACTTTAAGACATGAATGAACTTTCCCATGCCTTTCACCAGCAACGCAGCTTTGGCCGCATTGACCTTGGCGTTGCTGTCACAGGTCTGCAGCGCCTGCGCGAGGAAGGCTCGGCCAAAGTGCGCTTTCCACAAGCGGGCCGTGAAGCAATTTTAATCAATACGGGGGGTGGGCTTGCAGGTGGCGATGAATTTGCGTTTCACATTGACGTTGCAGCACAGGCCCAGCTGAGTGTGACCACGCAGGCTGCTGAACGGGTTTACCGCACGCTCGGGCCAGCGGCACGCGTCCACACGCAATTAAGGGTGGGGGATGGTGCCACCTTGTTCTGGCTGCCGCAGGAATCAATTTTGTTTGACGGCTCGAGTTTATCACGCCACCTTGATGTGGAGCTTGCCGCCAGTTCGCGCTTGGTTGCGGTTGAGCCCGTGCTGTTTGGCCGGCCGGAAGCTGGCGAAGTGGTCTCGCAGATCGCGTTTCATGACCGCTGGCGGGTGAAACAAAATGGCCAGTTGATTTTCGCCGATGATCTTCATTTTGATGGAACCGTGCCGCATTCAAAAGCCACACTGGATGGTGCAGGGGCTATGGCCACCCTGATTTGCATTTCCCCCGATTGTGAAAAACATCTGGACGCCTTGCGTACTGCCATTGGCAGCGGGGGTGCGGCCTCCTTCTGGAATGGCAAGCTAGTTGCAAGGTTGCTTGCAAAAGATGGGTTTATGTTGCGCAAATCCTTGATTCCTGCCCTTGCAGTTTTGGCGGGAACTGACAGTTTGCCTAAAGTTTGGACGTTCTGAGGAAAATCTATGCAGCTTACGCCGAGAGAGAAAGACAAACTGTTGATTGCGATGGCGGCAATTGTGGCGCGTAAACGCCTAGAACGTGGTGTGAAACTCAATCATCCCGAAGCGATTGCTTTGATTACTGAATTTGTTGTCGAAGGTGCGCGTGACGGCAGAAGCGTTGCCGATTTAATGCAGGATGCCGCCCATGTGGTTTCGCGCGCGCAAGTGATGGCTGGCATTGCCGAGATGATCCATGATGTGCAAGTCGAAGCCACCTTCCCCGATGGCACCAAGCTTGTCACCGTTCACCAACCGATTAGATAGAGGTGCATCCATGATCCCCGGTGAAATGATCATTGCCAAAGGCGATATTGAGTTAAATGTTGGAGCAGTGCGTGTGACTCTGGAGGTTGCCAATACGGGCGACAGGCCTATTCAAGTGGGTTCGCATTATCACTTTTTTGAAACCAATGACTCACTGCGCTTTGACCGCGCCAAAGCCCGAGGCTTTCGCCTGGATATAGCCGCCGGAACCGCAGTGCGCTTTGAACCAGGGCAAAGGCGTGAAGTGACCTTGGTGCCAATTGGCGGCAAGCGTGAAGTCTATGGGTTTCAGGGCAAAGTGATGGGGAAGTTATGAGCGGGCGGGCAGAAACCTCATCCAACAAGGATACAGCATGACTAAAATTTCCCGCGCCACCTATGCTCAAATGTTTGGCCCCACGGTGGGAGATAAAGTTCGGCTGGCCGATACGGAACTCATCATCGAAGTGGAAAAAGATTTCACTCTCTATGGCGAGGAAGTTAAATTTGGCGGCGGCAAGGTGATCCGTGATGGCATGGGGCAAAGCCAGGTGTCACGCGCCGATGGGGCGATGGACACTGTCATCACCAATGCGCTGATTGTCGATCATTCCGGGATTATCAAAGCTGATGTAGGTTTGCGTGATGGGCGCATTGCAGCGATTGGAAAAGCGGGCAATCCTGATACGCAAAATGGTGTCACCATTATCATTGGCCCCGGCACTGAAATTATTGCAGGTGAGGGCAAAATTCTCACCGCTGGTGGCGTTGATAGCCACATTCATTTCATCGCACCGCAGCAGCTTGAAGAAGCTTTATATTCAGGCATGACCACCATGCTGGGCGGCGGCACCGGACCAGCGCATGGCACCCTCGCTACCACTTGCACCGGGCCATGGCACACTGAGCGGATGATTGAAGCGGCGGATGCCTTCCCGATGAATTTAGGCTTCATGGGCAAGGGCAATGCCTCGCAGCCGCAAGGCTTGGTCGAGATGATTAACTCCGGCGTGTGTGGATTAAAGCTGCATGAGGATTGGGGCACCACGCCTGCGGCCATCGATAATTGTTTGAATGTGGCGGATGAATATGATGTGCAGGTGGCCATACATACCGATACGTTAAACGAGTCAGGCTTTGTGGAAGCCACCATCGCTGCCATCAAGGGCCGCACCATTCATACCTTCCACACCGAGGGTGCGGGCGGTGGCCATGCGCCAGATATTATCAAAGTGGCGTCCCTGCCCAATGTGTTGCCATCTTCCACCAACCCCACACGGCCCTACACCATCAACACAGTGGCAGAACATCTCGATATGCTGATGGTCTGCCATCACTTGTCTCCGCGCATTCCCGAAGATATTGCTTTTGCTGAAAGCCGCATCCGCAAAGAGACCATTGCCGCTGAAGATATCTTACATGATCTCGGGGCCTTCTCGATGATCTCATCAGATTCACAAGCCATGGGCCGCGTGGGCGAAGTGATCATCCGCTGCTGGCAGACCGCGCATAAAATGAAAGTGCAACGTGGAGCCCTCGCAGGCGATAGCGGCAATGATAATTTCCGCGTGAAGCGCTACATCGCAAAATACACCATCAATCCCGCCATCACCCATGGCCTCGCTGATGAAGTGGGCTCGATTGAAGTGGGCAAGCGGGCTGATCTCGTTTTGTGGAATCCCGCCTTTTTTGGCGTGAAGCCGGAAATGGTTTTGCTGGCAGGTTCCATTGCAGCGGCACCCATGGGTGATCCTAACGCGTCGATCCCCACACCACAGCCCGTGCATTACCGCCCGATGTTTGCCAGTTTTGGTAAATTGCGCACCTCCTCCTCCATCATCTTTGTGTCACAAGCCGCAGCCGCCAATGGCTTGCAGCAGCGCTTAGGCACGGAAAAGAAAATGGTGGCCGTTAAGAATACGCGTGGTGGAATTTCCAAAGCCTCAATGATCCACAACAGCGCCACACCAAAATTAGAAGTGAACCCTGAAACCTATGAAGTGCGTGCCGATGGCGAATTGCTCACCTGCGCACCCGCCACCGAGCTTCCGATGGCGCAGCGGTATTTTCTGTTCTAACCATGGCCCTGCGCGCCCTTAAACATATCAGGTTGAGCGATACGCCGGGAACTGCAACGGACGGGATTGAACTGACCGCACAGGAGCGTCACTTGCGGCGTAAACTGCTTGTGACTGAAAGTGGTGCAGAGGTTCTGGTTGATCTTCCGCTCTCCATTTTCATTGAAGATGGCGATCATCTCGAACTTGAAGATGGCACTTTTCTCGAAGTGCGCGCCGCTGAAGAGGAACTGCTTGAAATCAGAGGCGTTAGCCCTGCTCATGTGGTCACACTGGCGTGGCATATTGGCAATCGCCATCTTGCGGCGCAATTGGAATGGGACCGCATTCTCATTCTCAACGACCGCGTGATTGCACTGATGCTGGAAAAACTGGGGGCCACAGTGAGTGTGGTGCAAGAACAATTCTCGCCCGAACATGGGGCCTATCATGGCCATTGAGTCTGCTCAGCTTTTGTTGCTGCTCAATTGGATGTCACCCGCTTTTCCAATCGGCAGCTTCGCTTATTCGCATGGACTGGAAACGGCGATTGTTGAAAATGAAGTTACGACTTGGGCTTTGTAGCCGGCTTCTCGATCTTTTTGATGGCCGCGGCCGCGGCTTCCCGCACGCGAATCTGGCCATCGCCTTGCGCTTTCCGCAACGCTGGCACCGCAGATTTCGCCGCCGGACCCATCGAACCGAGCTCTTCGGCGATGGCGACGCGAACCTCGAAATCCGGGTCGTCTTTCAGGCGTTC
>JANYGE010000094.1 GCA_025362535.1 Hyphomicrobiales bacterium | reverse complement strand
GCGCCATTGGCTCCGATGGTCACTTCGCGCAGATCATCATCATTGCCGACGCAGGCGAAAACAAAATCCGCACCTTCGGCTGCAGCTTTCGGCGTGGCGGCGGAGCTGCCTTGATTTAAGCTCACCCATTTTTCGGCCTTGGCTGCGGTGCGGTTATAAACCGTCATGGCCACAGCGCCCTTGCGCTGCAAATGACCAGCCATGGGGGCTCCCATTATGCCGAGGCCGAGCCATGCTGTTTTTACTGTCATTTCATTCTCCATGTTTTGCGACCCCTCATAGAAGAATTTTTTTGAACACTCCAGCAGCACTTGCGCTGGCCCCCAGAGGGTAAGATACTGTTCGCTAGGAGATGATGATTTGACCGTTGAAGGCCGCAATTTTCCGCAGTTTTTTATCACTGCGCCAAGCCCCTGCCCTTATTTGCCCGGCAAAAAGGAACGCAAGGTGTTTACCCATTTGGTGGGCGCTGATACGCGGCATTTAAACACCCAGCTTTCACAAGGTGGGTTCAGGCGCAGCCAGAATATTGTCTACAGGCCGGCTTGTGATGCCTGCAAAGCCTGTTCTTCGGTTCGGGTTCCGGTGAAGAGTTTTGACTGGACCAAATCATTCCGCCGGGTTCTGCGGCGCAATCAAGATATTGTAACGCATGTGGCAAAGGCCAAAGCCACTAGCGAGCATTATTCCTTGTTCCGTGGCTATATTGATACGCGCCATTCGGATGGCGGCATGGCCGATATGTCGGTGTTGGATTTTGCGGCCATGGTGGATGATACAATTACCGATAGCCGCATTGTTGAATATCGTTTTGGCCCCTCACATCCGCAAGCGGGAGAACTGGTCTGCGCCGTGCTGATGGATATTCTTGGCGATGGCTTGTCGCTGATTTACAGTTTTTATGAGCCCAGCTATGATTATCGCAGCCTTGGCACATTGGTGGTGCTGGATGCCATTATGCGCGCCGACAGGCTGAGCTTGCCTTATGTTTATCTCGGCTATTATGTCGAAGGGTCACGCAAGATGGAATATAAAGGGCGCTTCATGCCGCAAGAACGGCTTTCTGGTGAAGGCTGGATGTTAAGGCGCTAACAATTTTAGATTGCATGTTTTCAATTAACACTCGTTTTTAATTTCGTGGGTTTTTATTGACTCCGGCGCTTGTAGCTCTATCGATTGGAGTTAAGAGTTGAGTTGGGTTGGTGTCGAGATGAACAACAAAGGCTTACATAATCCACTTGGAATAGCACGACTCTGCGCCAAGCTGGAAGAGAAGCTGGCGGCTGCTGGATATTCTGTCGAGTTGAGCAGCGATTTCTTTTTGCTCGATAAAACCAAACAAGAGCTGCGCCAAGCCAAGGTTGGCCCGATGCATGATGCCGAGGTTTGTGATTTCAGCAATGAGCGGGCCTTTTGGATGCGCTTAGTGGATGATAA
This sequence comes from Hyphomicrobiales bacterium, assembly GCA_025362535.1. Taxonomy (GTDB): domain Bacteria; phylum Pseudomonadota; class Alphaproteobacteria; order Rhizobiales; family Aestuariivirgaceae; genus Aestuariivirga. The sequence continues at coordinate 9,209 of JANYGE010000094.1, read as the reverse complement.
GGGCCATACGGTTGGCACGCAGGCTTATCGGTGCGATTATGTTGATACATCCTTGGCGGATTGGCTGCCCAATTACATGATTGGGGTTTATATGCGTCGCGCTGAAGTCATGATGCCAAGCCATCCTAAACCGCCGCGGGGCAGCATTTCATGGCGCCTGCGCGGGCGTTTGGTTTATGAAGGTGAGTTGTGGTTGGCTCCTTCAGCAAAGGGCAAAAACGTGTTTGATAGCTTTACCAGGCTCGGCATGTTGCTGTGTATTGTGAAATGGAACCCGGATGCGATTTATGCGCTGACCAGCGAAAAAATGGCCAACCACGGGCATTTGATCCGCATTGGATTCTCGAACATTGAACGCGGAACACTGCGCTGGGAATGGGCCTCAAAAGACGTTGAACCGGTTGAATATTTAGCGGTGGTTGAACGCAATGGCCTTGAGCAGACCATTGAAGAAATGCTGGTTACAAGAGTTGAATCCCTACCCGATCAAATTCGCATGCCACAGTAACTTGGGGCAGTGTGCCAGGGAGTGTTTTCCGTGGGAAGATTAGCCTTTGATAACCCAGCCACTTCACCGAACCATCCGGACAGGCCATGGCCGCCAAGACGTGATCGTAAATTGGCTTTTCGGTCTTGACCACTTCATAATAGGATCTCGACACAACGCGGTCATAGCTATGGCCGCTGAGGCAGGGATATGAAACGGGTGAAACACCCCAGACACTTGCTAATGCTGAATCCGAACCCACCTCTTCCACTTGTGTAAGCTCACGATCAACATCAATTGAGCAGACAACGGCTTTTTCCTGCGAAACAAAACCTTGCGACCACGCCTTCTTGATTGCAGGAGACATCAGGTTTTCATCCGGTTCAAATCTTTGCGTATAAGTGCGCTGTGAAAAGCGAATGTCGCTTTTTCCCATCAATTGAATGATGCGCTTGCGCACTTCATCAAGATCATCAAAACTTTCAGAGAACCAACCGGAATTGAAATAATTCAAGGTGAATGGGGCTTCCAGCGGCCCAATCCATTCATTGGCAAAATAGAGCGACGTCCAATTCGCAGCAAACATCACCCAAGAAATGGTGGTTCCGTTTTCATTGGCTTCAATCTTCACAAGTTCGCGCTGTTGCAACAAAACACGGTCGGTCAAAGCCTCGCCAGATGGACCGACTGGCCGCTTTACGAGGTCACCCTGACCGATCCAAAAGACTTGTGAAAGCTCAACTGGCACTCAAATCCCTACTTATTAACCATATCTAAACGCTACCAAACTTTACAGTTACCGCCAAATTGATAACAAGACGTAAAGAGCGGACTTACGGCTAAAACATGCTTAACTGCCCCAGCCCTCACGAAAATTTATTGTTCTTTGGAAAACCCTTTGGCGGCAATCTTCCGGCTTGGGCGCGTTCGCCAATCCATTCGGCAAGATCAGTTACCGTCCAATTGCGGCCAGAGCTATCATGCCAGGTGAGACCTTCGGACAACTTGAAAGCGCAGGCATCAGATAAGCCGCCATCTTTGAATTTCTGCATTCGAACCCCTTTGCCACGGGCCATTTCAGGCAGCTCTGATGATTTGAAGATGATGAGTTTGCGGTTATCGCCGACCGAAGCAATGTGGTCCGCATCGCTTGGATAGCGCGCGCAGACCAATGCCTCGATGGGGGCTTTGACATTAAGCACCTGTTTGCCTTTGCGGGTATTGGCGAGGCATTCGTCTTCCGCAACAATAAAGCCATCGCCATCGGTTGAGGCCAGCAAGCGCTTGGTGCCTGCTTGATACATAAACAACGCGACGATAGTATCAGCAGCATCAATATCGGCTAGCAACCGCACGGGCTCGCCATGGCCACGGCCGCCCGGCATTTTGTTTGCATCAAGGGTGAAGAATTTTCCGGACGATGAGAACAGCATGATTTTATCGGTGGTAGAAGCTTTCACCACAAATTTCTCGCGGTCACCATCCTTATAGGCCAGCGTGGATACATCCTCGACATGGCCTTTCAGCGCGCGGATCCAACCTTTTTCCGAACACACCACAGTGACGGGTTCTTTTTCAATCATAGCTTGATCGAGATCAACTTCGATCACGGGCGCTTCGGCAAAATCAGTGCGGCGGGCACCCAGTTTGGTTTTCTTGGAGTAGGTTTCCTTAACGGCTTTGATGTCGTCAGAAATGGTGTTCCATTGCCTGTCATCTGATTGCAGCAGGGCCTTGAGATCGCCCTGCTCAGCCTCGAGCTTATCATGCTCGGTGCGGATTTCCATTTCCTCTAGCTTACGCAACGCACGCAGGCGCATATTGAGAATGGCTTCGGCTTGGTTGTCGCTCAGCTTGAAGGCGCGCATCAAGCTCGGCTTTGGTTCATCTTCCTCGCGGATGATGCGGATCACTTCATCGAGATTGAGATAGGCGATGAGATAACCGCCGAGAATTTCCAAACGCCGCGCAATTTCCTTGAGGCGAAAATTAGTTTTGCGTTGCAGAACTTCCTTGCGGTGATCAAGCCATTCGCGCAGCACATCACGCAGCGACATGACGCGCGGAATTTTTCCGCCCGACAGCACATTCATGTTGAGCGGAATGCGCGCCTCAAGCTCAGTATTGCGGAACATCTGCTCCATCAACACTTCAGGATCAATGTTGCGAGTCTTGGGCTCCAGCACCACGCGCACATCTTCAGCGGATTCATCGCGCACATCACCCAGCAAGGTGAGTTTCTTATCATTGAGCAATTCAGCCATGCGCTCAATCAAGCGGCTTTTTTGTACCAGATAAGGAATTTCGGTGATGACGATTTGCCAGCCGCCGCGCGCCAGTTCTTCTTTTTCCCAGCGGCAGCGTACGCGGAAGCTGCCCTTACCCGTGCGATAGGCTTCAATAATATCATCACGCTTATCGATGATGATGCCGCCTGTTGGAAAGTCAGGGCCGATCACAAATTGCGTGAGCTTATCGACACCCGCATTGGGGAACTTAATGAGATGCAAAGCCGCATCACAAAGTTCCGCAGCATTATGCGGTGGGATAGATGTGGCCATGCCCACGGCAATGCCGGTTGAACCATTGGCCAGAAGATTGGGGAATGCGCCAGGCAACACCACAGGCTCTTCCACCGTGCCATCATAATTCGGGCGAAAATCAACCGTGTCATCTTCCAAGTCTTGCAGCAAAAGCCGCGCCACATCGGTCATGCGGGCTTCGGTGTAGCGGTAAGCTGCTGCGCTATCGCCATCGATATTGCCGAAATTGCCCTGGCCATCAACCAGCGGATAGCGCGCGCTGAAATCTTGAGCGAGGCGCACCAGCGCATCATAAATCGATTGATCGCCATGCGGATGGAATGAACCCATCACATCACCCACAATCTTGGCGCATTTCTTGAAGGCCGTGTTGGGATCAAGCTTCAGAATGCGCATCACATGCAGCAAACGCCGGTGCACTGGTTTCAAACCATCCCGCACATCAGGCAAAGCCCGGTGCATAATGGTGGAGAGCGCATAGGCCAAGTAACGCTCTTCGAGAGCGGCTTGCAGTTCAATATTTTCAGTGGCGGCAGGTGGTGACGTGGGGGGAACAGGCTTTTTCATGATTCGTATATTATAGTTGAAATTCAAACTGTTGGGTTAGGTTATAGCGCTCATCAGGGCTTGTTTCTCTTCTCCCTCTTCGCATTATCATCCCCGGCGTTGCCTACCTCCTCCAAGGGAGAAGGGTGAAGTTTAGCATCGCCATTCATTGTTTCACGCTTCTCCTCTGGAGAAGCTGTCGCGAAGCGACTGATAAGGTCCCTTCGCTAGTCATATGCGATAGCCTTGAAGAAAAACTACACCCGCACCACAACCACTTTGCACACAGGCTTCTTGCCCCAGATATTATCAGCCTCGCGGCGCACTGCGGTGCGCAAGGTTTCTTCGACGGTTGCATCATCCTTGCGGCGTGCGCGTGGCATGGAGTCAAAGGCTTTCTCGGCGGCTTCGGCGAGATCTTCGTCAAGCCCTTCGGGAATGCCATCGGCCAACAGCACGATATCATCGCCAAGCTCACCTTTTTCGGTGATCACGGCAGTCAGAAAAACAATGCCCGCAAAAGACAGCTTGCGGCGCATCTTGGCTGGGCCATCGACTGACTCGACGATCAGTTTCCCATCCAAATGCAGACGCCCACCCGGGGCCTCATCAATGATTTCGATAGGGCCGGGGCAGAGCCTGGCGATTTTCAAATCTTCGAGGATCAAGGTTTCTTTGATACCTTTTGTCTTGGCAAAATTCACATGGGCGCGGAGATGGCGCGGCTCACCATGCATAGGCACAAGGGCGCGCGGGCGCACCCATTCATACATCAAGGCAAGTTCACCTTGACGCGGATGGCCGGACGAATGCACCAGAGCATCATCCGCAGTGAGAACATCAACACCGAGAACCGCAAGATTATTTTGCACAGCGCCCACTTCCTTCTCGTTGCCAGGAATAGTGCGGGCGGAGAAAATAACCAGATCGCCCTCTTCCAAGGCAATGTTCGGATGATTGTCTTCACCAATGCGGGCAATGGCAGCTCGCGGCTCGCCTTGGCTTCCGGTGCAAAGCAACATTATTTTATCGCGGGGCAAATAGCCAAAGGCATCTTCATCCAAAAATTTTCCGGCATCTTTAAGATAGCCGCAATTGCGCGCAGCTTCGATGGTATTGCGCATGGCGCGACCAGCAATCACCACTTCGCGTCCCGCTGAGCGGGCAGCCTTCACCGCTGATGAAATGCGCTCCACTTGGGAGGCAAAGGTGGTAACCGCCACGCGGCCTTCAGCATGGGCAATAATATCGCCAAGGGTTTCGGCAACCACGGTTTCTGAGGGCGAGAAACCTTCACGCATCACATTGGTTGAATCACACACCAAAACATCAATGCCTTTATCGCCAAGCTCGCGCAGGCGCGTTTCATTGATCGTGTGACCGAGAATTGGCGTGCGATCAATTTTCCAATCGCCACTGTGCAGCACTTTGCCATGCGGTGTTTCAATATAGAGCGCGCAGGATTCAGGAATGGAATGGGTAACGTTGATCAGCTCAAGTTTAAAACCGCCAAGCTCAAATGGTTTGCACGGCGCATGAATAATCACCGGCACATCTTCATCAATGCCATGTTCCGTAAATTTAAGTTTGAGAAGTTCTGCAGCAAAAGCGGTGCAATGCACTTCACATTGCAGCTGCGGCCACAGCCACGCCACCGCACCGATATGATCCTCATGGGCATGGGTAATAACCAAGCCGGCAAAGCGTTTGCGGTTTTTTGTGATGAAGCTCACATCTGGCATAATCACATCAATGCCGGGTTCGCTGTCGTCACCAAATTTAACGCCAAGATCCACCATCAACCATTCGCGGGCATTGGCTGGGCCTTGGCCATAGCAATAGCAATTCATACCGATCTCGCCAGTGCCGCCCAAGGGCAACAGCACCAATTCATCAGCATCAAATCTGTTTTTCTTTTTGGCATTCATGCAGCGGAGTTCTCTTCTGTGGGGATGATGCGCACATCACCCGCGTAGTGGATTGTGGTTGTGTTGTTGTGGTTCAGCACCAGCCCGCCATCAGGTGCTAGGCCCACAAAGGTGCCGTGAAGCATGGCGCGCCCCGTGTCAAGACTCATGGGCTTGCCGATGGCGTTGCAGCGGGCTTCCCAACCCCGGTGAATGTGGGAAAATCCATTGGAGTTATCCCAAATTTGCAGCCATTTTTTCAGCTTTAACTGCAGACTCTCAAAGACTTGCGCCACAGTCACGCTGGAGCTGTGGGCGGCTATGCAGGTGGCTCGATAGGGCAGACCGTCGGGCTCATGTGATACATTAAGTCCCATGCCTAAGATGATATGACCACCATGCATCTCAGCCAGAACACCGGAGAATTTGGCCCCATTGATCAGGCAATCATTGGGCCATTTCAATGAGATATTGGCCCCCGTGATGAAACTGGTTGCAACATCATGAATGGCCAAAGCGGCAACAAAGCTAATATGGCTTGAAGTGATTGCCGGCGCTGTGAATGGAAAAGCATGGGTTGAGTAGAGATTGCCCGGTTTAGAAATCCACTGCCGCCCCAGCCTGCCCCGGCCTTCAGTCTGCTCATCGGCAATCAGCCAAAACGGCCCCTGCTCACCAGCCTCTAAGCGGCGAAGCGCCTCAGTGTTGGTAGAATCGATGGTAGAGAAGTGGTGGATTATTGTTCTCATACCCTCCCCCCTGTGGGGAAGGAGAAAGAAGTAATGGTTCTCGTCTCCAAATCTAAAACAGCGACGCCGCTGCATTGATCGCAAGGCTCAACAGCGGCTGAGCGAAGAGGCCAAACAGCAGCACAAAGAGGCCTGAGACATAGACCACCCATTTCACTTCGCCATCCATCGGGTCGAAGGCTGCAGCAGGCTCATCAAAATACATAATCTTAATCAGACGCAAATAGTAATAAGCGCCCACCACTGAGGCCACGACACCGATAATGGCAAGCGGCCACAGCCCGGCTTTTACGGCAGCCAAAAACACGAAGAGCTTGCCGAAGAAACCCGCCAGCGGTGGAATGCCAGCGAGCGAGAACATCAGCATGGCCAACATAAAGGCATGGCCCTTATTGGTGCGGCCAAGACCAGCCAGGTCGGAAATAGTCTCAACGTAAACCCCCTTGCGGCGCATGGCGAGAATGCAGGCGAAGACACCCAATGTGGTGACCAGATAGATGAGCATATAAACCAACACGCCCTGCACGCCTTCAACTGTGCCAGCAGCGAGGCCCACCAAGGCAAAGCCCATATTGGCGATGGAGGAATAAGCCAACAGGCGTTTAATATTGTTTTGGCCAATGGCGGCAAATGCACCCAACACCATGGAGGCAATCGAGATCAACACCACGATTTGTTGCCAATCCTGTGTGACAGCGGCGAAGGGGCCAACCATCACACGGGCGAACAAGGCAATCGCGGCGATCTTTGGGGCTGAAGCAAAAAAGGCGGTGACAGGCGTTGGTGCACCTTCATAAACGTCTGGCGTCCACATATGAAATGGCACTGCGGAGACTTTAAAAGCAAGGCCCGCAATGATGAAGACAATGCCGAAAATGATACCGAGATTGGAACCCGTGAGGGCCAAGGCCTTGGCGATTTCAGCAAATTGGGTGTGGCCGGTGAGGCCATAAACCAGTGACGAGCCATAGAGCAACATGCCGGAGGAAAGCGCGCCGAGCACAAAATATTTAAGGCCCGCTTCCGATGATTTGGCGCTGTCGCGGTTAATCGCGGCCACCACATAGAGTGCCAGTGATTGCAATTCGAGGCCAACATAAAGCGAGATTAAATCATTGGCCGAGATCATCAGCAACATGCCCACCGTGGCCAGCATGATGAGGACGGGATATTCTTCTGAGTCCATCTTGGTGCGCAGCAAATAGCGGCCAGACATGATGAGGGTGGCAGCAGAGCCGAGCAGCGCCAGTACTTTCATGAAGCGGGCAAAATCATCGACCACAAATGCGCCATCAAAGGCGTAAACGCGGCCCGTACCAGTTTTCCAGATGACCATGGCAGCAACCACTACGAAGGCGGCAATCGCAGCCCAGCGGATAGCTGCGGAGGTGACGCGGCTGCTGAACACGCCTTCGAGCAAAAGCACCATGGCCAATAGGGCAAGGCAGATTTCAGGAAGGGCAGCGGCAGCACCGATGGTTTGAAAGAATGGGATCATCATATCACCGCAACAGAGTCAAAATGGCTTCGACAGGAGCGCCGAAGAGATCAAGCAGCGGCGCCGGATAAACGCCGAAGAACACCGTGAGAACCACGAGAGGGGCCAACATGGCCAATTCACGCGGCGTAATATCAACAATATGGGCGAGCGAAGCTTTTTCCAGCGCTCCCAACACCACGCGGCGATAAAGCCAGAGCGCATAGCAGGCCGACAGGATCACGCCGGATGTGGCAAAGAAGGCAACCCAAGTATTGTTCTGGAAGGTGCCGAGCAGCGTCAGGAATTCACCGACGAAGCCAGAGGTTCCGGGCAAACCCACATTTGCCATGGTGAAAAGCATAAAGATACTAGCATAGAGTGGCATGCGGTGGACGAGGCCGCCATAGGCTTTGATTTCGCGGGTGTGCATCCGGTCATAAACCACGCCAACGCAGAGGAAGAGCGCGCCAGAAACGAGGCCGTGGCTCACCATCTGGAACAGCGCCCCATCAATGCCCTGACGGGTGAAGGAGAAAATGCCCATGGTGACAAAGCCCATGTGCGCGACGGATGAATAAGCAATCAGCTTTTTCATGTCTTCCTGCATCAAAGCCACCAGTGATGTGTAGATGATGGCCACAACCGAGAGCGTATAAACCAGCGGTTGGAAATAATGCGAGGCATCAGGGAACATCGGCAACGAGAAGCGCAGGAAACCATAACCACCCATTTTCAAGAGGATGGCAGCCAGGATCACTGAACCGGCAGTTGGCGCTTCAACGTGTGCATCCGGCAACCACGTGTGAACCGGCCACATGGGCATTTTCACGGCGAAGCTGGCAAAGAAGGCGAGCCATAACCAGGTTTGCATGGCGGGCGGGAAGGCCCCGGCTTTGCTGAGCAGTGCAATATCAGTGGTGCCCGCATGCCAATACATAGCGATGATGGCGAGCAGCATGAGCACTGAGCCAAGCAATGTGTAGAGGAAGAATTTGAAACTGGCATAGACGCGGCGCGGTCCCCCCCAGATGCCGATGATCAGGAACATCGGGATCAAACCTGCTTCGAAGAATACATAGAACAGCACAATGTCCGTGGCGCAGAACACGCCGATCATTAAGGTTTCGAGCACCAGAAACGCGATCATATATTCGCGCACGCGGGATTTGATAAACCATGAGGCCGCAATGCAAATTGGCATCAGGAATGTGGTAAGGATCACAAATGGCATCGAAATGCCATCCACGCCCATGCGGTAGCCAGCGATGGAGCCGAGCCATGGGTGATCTTCCACCAATTGATAACCCGCCTGCCCTGACGTGAAGTTCTTCACAATCAACAGCGAGATAAGGTAGGTGACGATGGTGGTCCACAAGGCAGCCCAACGGGCATAGCGCGCGGCTTGCTCATCTTCGCCACGGGCCAAGAGAATGAAAGCTGCTCCTACCAGTGGCAAGAATGTGACGACCGAAAGTAAGGGCCAGTTTTGCGACAACA
>JANYGE010000075.1 GCA_025362535.1 Hyphomicrobiales bacterium | reverse complement strand
CGAGCCGCTGGCGTGCAGCTTGAAGATATTCAATTTGAAGAGCTGTTAGAACTTCCAAATTTATTGAAACGCGGCGGCATTGTGGGGGCTGAGGCCAGCATAGTGCACAGCAAGCGTTTGGCCGAGCGAGCAAAGGACTATGACCCACGGGTGGCGGGACGGATTTTGGCTGCTGCTGAAACCACCGAGGCTGAATATAAAGCCCTTTTGGCTAGACGTGCCGAGATCAAACAGCGCTTTGATGCGGTCGCTAGTGGGTTTGATGCCATTGTTCTGCCGAGTGTCGCTAATATAGCGCCCCTGATTTCCGATTTAGATCGCGATGAAGACTATTTCAGGCTGAATGGTTTGAGCTTGCGGAACACCTATGTTGGAAACTTCGTCAACGCCTGCGCCATTTCTTTGCCTATGCACAAAGCTGAAACAGCGCCCACGGGCCTGATGACCATGGCCCCCTGGGGCAGAGATCAGAATCTCTTTTCTGTTGCAAGTTCAATTGTTTCATTGATTTAGTTCGGGTCACTTGTGAAGGGGCCTTCACTTTTGGACGTGGCGATTTACAACTTTAAATAGTTTAAATTTATAAATACAACGTTGTTATTGTTTTGTTAGAGTTTCTCTTTTAGATTGTTATTTATAAAAATACATCTTTAGGGTGAAATATGATTATCAACCGGATGATCAAAGCCTATTCAGTTCTACCGGGAATGAGCGGAACTGCGATGTTCAACTCTCTCGGAAGCTGAGGTCCGGATGCGCGTACTCTCTCCCCAGAAAAGTGGCTCTTTAACCAGAAACAGCCCTTGCCGCGCGCATCCGGCCTTAACTTATTGCTGATCAGAACAACACGATTCCATTTCGACCATATGCGGGTGGACTATTGGCCGATCAGCGGATATTGCCAAATTTTCTCTTAACCCATTGATTATATTTGTTGTATTGGCGTTCACAAATTGCGCTTGCAAAAGGAACTAAAATAGAACATACAAGAAACATGGATGGAACATATGTTTGGTGTTTGCATCCGGGCAGCTCAGATGGGATATAGTGGAGTGAAAAAAGTGGGACAAGCGCAGTTAAAGGTCGTCGATACTTCAATGGATAAGAATAAAGCATTGGAAGCTGCTTTAAGCCAGATTGAACGGGCTTTTGGCAAAGGCTCCATTATGAAATTGGGTGCCAATCAAGTTGTTGAAATTGCTTCTATTTCAACAGGTTCTTTGGGCCTTGATATTGCCTTGGGCATTGGTGGGCTTCCGCGTGGCCGCGTTATTGAAATTTATGGGCCGGAATCATCTGGCAAAACCACTTTGGCTTTGCAGACCATTGCTGAATGCCAAAAGGGTGGTGGCATTTGTGCCTTTATTGATGCGGAACATGCCTTGGATGCTGGCTATGCGCGCAAACTGGGCGTGAATATTGGCGATCTTTTGATTTCGCAGCCAGATACAGGCGAGCAGGCTTTGGAAATTGCCGATACTCTGGTGCGCTCTGGTGCGGTTGAAATGCTGGTGATCGATTCGGTTGCAGCACTCACCCCAAAGGCTGAACTTGAAGGCGAAATGGGCGACAGTCTGCCCGGTCTGCAAGCCCGTCTGATGAGTCAGGCTTTGCGTAAACTCACCGCTTCGATTTCGAAATCGAATTGTATGGTGGTGTTCATCAACCAGATCCGCATGAAGATTGGCGTGATGTTCGGCAGCCCTGAAACTACAACGGGCGGCAATGCTTTGAAATTTTACGCTTCGGTGCGCCTCGATATCCGCCGCATCGGCGCGATCAAGGACCGTGAAGAGGTGGTGGGCAACCAAACTCGGGTGAAGGTGGTCAAGAATAAAGTGGCGCCTCCCTTCAAGATGGTTGAATTCGATATTATGTATGGCGAAGGCATTTCCAAGGTGGGCGAGCTTGTCGATCTGGGTGTCACTGCTGGCGTGGTTGAGAAATCGGGCTCGTGGTATTCCTATAATGGCGAGCGCATTGGCCAAGGCCGTGACAATGCAAAGATTTTCCTCAAAGGCAATCCCGATATGGCCAATGCCATTGAGGCGGCTATTCGTGCCAATTCCGGTTTGATTGCGGCCAAGATTACCGATGGCACAGCCAAGGATGAGGATGGCGACGAGGAGTGATCCTCTCCGATTTCTGGTTTAAGTATTTTCCTTTTCAACCCCAGTTGGGTTGAACTCCCGGGTGGTTTGTCTGGCTTTGTGCTGGGGGAGCTGCCCGTTCTGACGCGAGGTTTGCCCCACAACTTCCTCGCTCGACCTGATGCCCTCGGACACGCCCGCCCACTTTGCGAGTCTGGGGGCATTTTTGATTCTGGCTCTTTTCTGCAGAAATTGTGGACAAATCCCCACTGCCCGTCCTAAAGAGCGTCAGCTTATTTTTATGGGAAACATTATGACGGGTCTTGCTCAAATACGGTCGACATTTTTGGATTACTTTAAGAAGCAAGGTCATGAGATTGTTGCCTCGTCACCCTTGGTGCCGCGCAATGACCCCACATTGATGTTCGCCAATTCAGGCATGGTGCAATTTAAAAACGTGTTTACGGGTGCGGAAAAACGCCCCTATACCCGCGCCACCACGGCGCAAAAATGTGTGCGGGCCGGTGGCAAGCACAATGATCTCGACAATGTGGGCTACACAGCACGCCACCACACATTTTTTGAAATGCTCGGCAATTTCTCCTTCGGTGATTATTTCAAACCCGATGCGATTGAGTGGGCTTGGACCTTGATCACCAAGGAATATGGCCTGCCCAAAGATAAGCTGACGGTTACGGTTTATCATAATGATGATGAAGCTTTTAACCTGTGGAAAAAAGTAGCGGGCCTTCCTGACAGCCGCATCATTCGCATCCCCACCGCTGATAATTTCTGGGCCATGGGTGACACAGGTCCATGCGGTCCATGCTCGGAAATTTTTTATGATCACGGCGACAAGATTTGGGGCGGACCTCCAGGTTCTGCCGAAGCGGATGGCGACCGCTTCATTGAAATCTGGAATTTGGTGTTCATGCAATTTGAACAGCAAAGCAAAGATGTGCGCGTCAGCCTGCCCAAGCCCTCCATTGATACAGGCATGGGTTTGGAACGCATTGCTGCCGTTTTGCAAGGTACGCATGACAATTATGAAACCGATTTATTCAGAGCGTTGATCGCCAACATTGTTGAGAACACAGGTGTTGCCGCTGAGGGCAAGAACAAAGCTTCGAACCGGGTGATTGCTGATCACTTGCGGGCTTCATCCTTCCTGATTGCTGATGGTGTTTTGCCTTCCAATGAGGGCCGTGGCTATGTGCTGCGCCGCATCATGCGCCGCGCCATGCGCCATGCTGAGTTGCTGGGGATGCGCGAGCCTTTAATGTATAAGTTGGTTCCAGCCTTGGTGCGCGAAATGGGCGCTGCATACCCTGAACTTTCGCGCGCTGAGCCGATGATCACTGACACTTTGAAGCTGGAAGAAACCCGCTTCCGTAACACGTTGCAGCGCGGTCTTAAGTTGCTCGACGAAGATTCTGCTGGCCTTTCCAAGGGTGATATATTTTCAGGTGAGACGGCCTTCAAGCTCTATGACACCTATGGCTTCCCGCTTGATCTCACGCAGGATGCTTTGCGCGCGCGCGATATTACAGTCGACACATCTGCCTTCAACACCGCCATGGCAAAGCAAAAGGCTGATGCACGCGCGGCGTGGAAAGGTTCAGGCGAGGCGAAAACTGAAACCGTGTGGTTTGAAATTCGCGAACGCGTGGGGGGCACAGAATTCTTAGGCTATGATACGGAAACGGCTGAGGGCGAAGTTTTAGCCATGACGGTGGATGGCAAAGATGTGAGCGCCTTAAAGCAAGGCGATAAGGGTGCGATCATCGTCAACCAGACTCCGTTTTATGCCGAGTCCGGCGGTCAAACTGGCGATCATGGGGTGATCAAAGGTGCTGATGGATCGGTGTTCAAAGTCACCGAAACCCAGAAGCGTTTGGGTGATTTATTTGTGCACCAAGGCCATGTTGAAAATGGCACGTTTAAAATTGGTGTTGCCGTGGAAATGAATGTGGACCATGCGCGGCGCTCCGGCAACCGCATGCATCATTCAGCCACGCATTTGCTGCATGAAGCTTTACGGCGCGTGTTGGGCGATCATGTGGCGCAAAAGGGCTCACTGGTGGAGCCAGGCCGTTTGCGCTTTGACTTCTCGCACACCAAAGGCTTGAGCCCAGATGAACTTGCCCAGACTGAAGCAATCGCCAATACGATCATTTTACAAAATGACATGGTGAGCACACGGTTGATGTCTGTCGATGCCGCCATTGCCGAAGGGGCCATGGCCCTGTTTGGCGAAAAATATGGCGATGAAGTGCGCGTGGTTTCCATGGGCCGCAATCGCGCTGGCGAAAAGCGCGCCATTTACTCTTTGGAGCTTTGTGGCGGCACCCATGTGGGCCGCACGGGTGATATTGGTTTGGTCAAGGTGATTGCGGAAAGTGGAACCGCAGCAGGGGTGCGCCGTTTGGAGGCCTATGCAGGCGATGCCGCTTTAGCTTATCTCAACCAGCAAGATGAGCGCGTGCAGGCTGCGGCCTCCGCCCTGAAATCAACCCCCGCCGATATGCTTGGGCGCATTAAAGCCTTGTTGGATGATCGCAAGAAATTGGAACGTGAATTGGCTGAAGCGCGGCGCGCCTTGGCCATGGGTGGGGCTGGTGCTTCTGGCGCTGCAGAGGCCACCACTGTGAATGGCGTTCAATTTATTGGCCGTGTGGTGAAAGGTGTTGCCACACAAGATTTGAAGGGTTTAGCCTCTGATAGCTTGAAAAAATTGGGTTCCGGTGTAGTGGCGTTTGTCGCTGTCTCAGAAGATGGCAAGGGCGCTTGCGTGGTTGCGGTGAGTGCTGATTTGACCGCCCGCTTTAATGCCGTTGATCTGGTTAAAGCTGGCTCAATTGCTCTTGGTGGCAAGGGCGGCGGCGGCAAGCCTGATATGGCCCAAGCTGGCGGACCAGATGGCAGTAAAGCTGAGGACGCAATTGCAGCAGTAAAGGCCGCTCTTATTTAGGCGGCCACTGCGCGGTATCGTGATCGGGGTGCTGCAGAGACTTGAGTTTCTGCAATTCCTCTGTTGGTCGGGTTTGGTCCGTCTGGCGTGGCGGCAGGTTTTGCATTTCAGCGAACCAGCTTACGCGGCTTTCTATACCATCTTGGCTGATCATTGGGCCAATGCCATTGGGCTGATCCAAAGTGCCGATTGCCAGTTCGATGTTGCTATCACCCGCTTCCAGCATGAAAATTGGTGTGCCGCAGGAAGCGCAAAAGCCGCGTTCAACACTGGGGGATGACAGGAAAACCGCAGGTTTACCCCGGGTCCAGTTGAAATGATCAAGCGGTGCGCTGACCAATGCGGCCCCCCAAGAGCCAAAGGCTTTCTGACACATGCGGCAATGGCAAATGCCGGCATCGCCAAGCTCGCCTATGATTTTATAGCGCAGGGCACCACATTGGCAGCCACCGGTTCGGCTGGTCATTTCCCAAAAATTTCCTCAGTCTGTTAGGCCTATCTTTACCATATGTTTGCAAAGATCAGGAGTCATCGACTTTTGAATCCCTGGGGAGGGAGAGCTTAAGCCTCGATCTGGGTGCTTTTGGAAGGTAACTACATGGTTAAGCTCATCGCTTCGCGCGCGGCTGCTATACGCTTGGCATGGATCATTGGGGTTTTTATGATCCCGATTGTATTGCTGGGCTATTTTCTGTTGGTGAAGCTACAAGAAGACATCAACTTTAACCGCAAGGAACTTGGCGGTATTCGGTTTGTTAATTTGCTTGCACCGGTGTTGCTGGATGCAGCAGCTGGAAAATTTGAATCAGCCAATTACACTTTGCTGCTGGAGGAGGGGCCTGCTGCTTCCAAAAGCATTAATACGCGGGCTGAATTTGAGCGGCTGCGCAAGGCCCTGTTGCAGTTTCCGGTCGATCCGAAAGTCATCCTTAAACTCTCGCATGAGATGATTTTGCAAACCGGCGAACTTTCAAACATCATTCTCGATCCCATGCCCGAAAGCCATTATCTCGGCTCTGCGAGTGTGGTTGGTTTGCCAAATCTGGTTTTGGCTTTCAAAAATTTAAGAGATGTTGCGGGCAGCACAATCTATCAAAACGACGCTAAATCACTTGCCATGATCAGTTCAGCCAATGGGCAATTGCTTGAGGTCGCAAAGGTAGTGGGCTCATCGGTGAACTCGGCAAAAACCACCGCGCGCGGGAGCTTTGATTATGTTCCAATTCTGGCTTCTCTCGATTCAATTCGGAAATCAGTAGACCGGCGCTCGCAAAATATTGAAATGAGTCATGGCATTTCACCAACTGAATTTATGGCCTTGAAGATTAGTGTTTCTGCTATGTCCGATAGTATGATGGATGATTATGTCATGCTGTGGAAACAAATTAATTCTCGCTTTGCGGACGTGATCACGAAACATGATGAAATCCTGTCGCACAAAAGATTGGTTGCAGTTTTAGCATCGTTGCTGGCTATTATAATTGGCATGGGTTCAGCCATCGCAATGTTCCAATCCACGCTGAAACGTCTTGATGAGATTTCAAGGGCCAAGGAAAATGCCGATTTTGCGCGTGAAGAAGCTGAGGATATGTCTGAGAAGCTTACCCTGATCAATGCCGATATGGCCACGATGAACCGGGAATTAGCGAACCAAATGCACATGCTGAAAGAGGCTCAAGATGCTTTGGTCAGCAAGGGCCGGATGGAGCAATTGGGGCAATTGACCGCCACCATCGCCCATGAATTGCGCAACCCTTTGGGTGCCGTGCGAACCTCAACTTTCCTTATCGAGCGCAAAATCAAAGGCAAGAATCTTGGCTTTGAAGCACAATTGGCGCGGATTAATAATGGTGTTTCGCGGTGTGACAATATTATTACCCAGCTGCTCGATTTTTCCCGGACCAGACCTTTGGCAGCGCGTCCGGCAGATCTTGATGATTGGCTGGCAAAGACTGTTGAAGAAGAAGCGCGCCAATTGCCTTCGGCCGTGGCGATCGAATGCACTTTGAATTTGCAGGGCCATGACGTTCCATTTGATCCAGCCCGCTTGCAACGCGCCATCATTAATCTGCTTTCGAATGCTGCCGAAGCGATGGTTGGCAAAGGCGATGATCCTTCGCGATTTGAGACTAAGGATCCACGCATTGTGGTTCGCACAGATATTGTGAACGGCTTTGCCGTGATTAAGATCAAAGATAATGGACCCGGGATTTCTGCCGAAAATCTCGATAAAATTCGCGAGCCGCTTTTTACCACCAAGAGCTTTGGTACGGGCCTTGGTCTTCCTGCTGTGGAACAGATTGCGACGCAGCATAGTGGAAGATTAGAAGTCAATTCGAAACTTGGAGCGGGTGCTGAATTTCTTATTTATCTGCCATTGGTTGTATCCGTCGTCGAGGCTGCTTAATGGCCCGGGCTTTGCGAATTCTGGTGGTTGATGATGATATAGACAACGCACAGTCCTTGGCTGAATTGTTTGATTTTGAAGGCCATGAGACCATGGCGGTGCACAGTGGTGAGGCTGCCATCGCAGCTCATATGGCGCAGCATTTTGATTTGGCTTTTATGGATGTGATGATGCCGGGCCTCAATGGCTTGGAAAGTTTTTTGCAAATTCGAAAAATGCGTCCGCAAGCAAAAGTATTTATGATGACGGGATATAGTGTTGAGGAACTGTTGCGGCAATCCATTGACCACGGTGCCTTGGGGGTTTTGAACAAACCGATGGATGTGGAAGCGATCCTCGCGATGGTGAAAGATATAGGCTCAGAAGGCCTGATGGTGGCACCCGCATTTGGGGCCAATTATAGCACAGCATTGCACCAAGTGATTTCTGCTTCTGGATTTCAATGCCGCATTGTGAGCGAGGCTCAAGAGGCCCAGGAGACCTGTGGTTCTGGTGAGGTTTTGATTTTGGATTTGAAAGCCCCGCTGATTGATAGTGTTGGTGTGTGCACCGGCATGCGCCGCAAAGCGGCAGCACAACCGATTATTATTGTGACGCCACAATCGCAGCAAACACAAATGGGTCATGATGCGTTGCGCGATTTAGCTGTTACGGGAATTTTGAACAAACCTTTTGACCCCATGGACTTGCTGGACCGACTTCAAATTCTTGCAGCCTGATGAGTGAAAAATAATGTCAAAAATATTGAATATACTTGTAGTTGATGATGACACAGAAAACGCTGATGCACTGGCTGAATTATTTGCATCTGAAAATCATAAGGTGATTGTGGCCTATGATGGCAATGAGGCGGTGGAAGCATTCAAGACCAATCAGGTTGATCTTGGATTTTTTGACGTGATGATGCCAAATAAAAATGGCGTCGAAAGTTTTTTGGAAATTCGCGCTCTTAATCCGCAAGCGCGAATTTATTTTATGACGGGCTATAGTGCTGACGTGCTGCTCGACAAAGCCCGCGACAACGGAGCTCTGGGTGTGTTTAGCAAACCCACTGATCCTTCCAAGTTGCTAGACGCTATTGATCGCGAAGCGGCTTAGCGCTTCAACTGTATCGTCATTCCTAGCTCATGGCCTTTTGCAAGTTTGCATCTACGGCATCAATGAAGCCTTCGGTAGTGAGCCATTGTTGATCGGGGCCAACCAGCACGGCCAAATCCTTGGTCATCTTGCCTTGTTCAATGGTGGCCACTGTCACTTGCTCTAAAGTATTGGCAAATTTCAGCAGCTTGGCATTGTCATCCAATTTGGCACGATGCTTCAGGCCACCGGTCCAGGCGTAAATTGATGCGGTGGAATTGGTGGAGGTGGATTTGCCTTGTTGATGTAAACGGTAGTGACGCGTCACCGTGCCGTGGGCGGCTTCGGCTTCAACAGTCTTGCCATCTGGGGTCAGCAGAACGGAGGTCATCAAACCGAGTGAGCCATAGCCCTGGGCCACGAGATCTGATTGCACGTCACCATCATAGTTTTTGCAGGCCCAGATATAGCCTCCGGTCCATTTCATGGCGGAGGCCACCATGTCATCGATCAAGCGGTGCTCATAGGTGATACCAGCCTTGGCGTAATCAGCTTTGAATTCAGCCTCGAAGACAGCCTGGAAAATATCTTTGAAGCGGCCATCATAGGCTTTCAGAATGGTATTCTTGGATGAGAAGTAAACCGGCAATTTGCGTTGCAAGCCATAGTTCAACGAGGCCCGCGCAAATTCCTTGATTGAGTCATCAAGATTATACATGGCCATGGCCACGCCAGAGCCCGGGGCCTTGAACACTTCCTTTTCGATCACGGCACCATCATCACCCACAAATTTCATGGTCAAGGTGCCCTTACCGGGGAAGGTGAAATCAGTGGCGCGGTATTGATCGCCATAAGCGTGGCGGCCGATGATGATGGGCTTGGTCCAGCCCGGCACCAAGCGCGGCACGTTTTGGCAGATGATCGGTTCACGGAAAATCACGCCACCCAGAATATTGCGGATAGTGCCGTTGGGCGATTTCCACATTTGCTTCAGGCCGAATTCTTTGACGCGCGCTTCATCTGGCGTGATGGTGGCGCATTTTACACCAACACCATATTGCTTAATCGCATTGGCAGCATCCACAGTTACCTTATCATCAGTGGCATCGCGGTGTTCCATGCCGAGGTCATAATATTTGAGATCAATATCGAGATAGGGCAGGATCAATTTGGTTTTGATCAGATCCCAAATGATGCGCGTCATCTCATCGCCATCGAGTTCAACTACTGGGTTCGCGACCTTGATCTTATCCATGTGATTTGCCTTTGATATGTGACTTTGATGGAGCGGCTATAGCAGGGGTGCATGGCGAGGGAAAGCGGCTTTGACAGTTTGTTGATGGCATGGCAGGACACTGGAATGACAACCAAATCTCCCTCCGCCAATGCCTTCACCTATCCTGCCTATGTGAAATATCTGCTGGCCATCACGGCTCACAGTTTTGCCACCCAAATAATCTCCATGGCGGTGAGTTGGCAGGTTTATGACATCACCCATGATGCTTATTATCTGGCGCTGATTGGATTGGTGCAGTTTTTGCCCGCACTGCTTTTGGTTTTGGTCACTGGACTTGTGGCCGACCGTTTCAACCGCCGGATCATTCTGGCCGGTTGTATGGGGATTGAGATTGCCGGTGCTGTTGGCTTGGTGATGTATTCGCGCGGCAGCCATGAAGTGGTGTGGCCTGTGTTGTCAATTTTGGCTGTGCTCGGTGTGGCACGGGCTTTCATCAGCCCATCAGCTTCAGCTTTGTCGCCCAATCTTCTGGCTAAAGAAGCTGTGCCACACGGCATTTCGCTGAACTCGATGACATGGCAGACGGCCAGCATCACTGGACCGGTTTTGGGCGGTCTGCTCTATGGCATTGGACCCGCGGTTGCTTACGGAACGGCCTTAGTACTTTTGGCGCTGGCGGCCAGCTGTGTTGTGTTGATTGGGCATGTCAACCAGCAGATGAACCACCAAGATGAGGGCGGCCTTACCACGCTGCTTGCTGGCTTTAAATTCATTCGCCATGAGCCTGTGGTGTTAGGAGCCATTTCGCTCGATTTATTTGCCGTGTTGCTCGGTGGGGCAGTGGCATTGATGCCGATTTATGCGCGAGACATTTTGCAAGTGGGGCCTTGGGGCCTTGGTATGCTGCGCGGAGCCCCCGGCCTTGGGGGAATTGCAATGGCGCTGTGGCTGGCCAAATATGGCATTAGAGATCGGGCAGGCGTGGTGTTGTTTTCAGCGGTGGCGCTGTTTGGTTTTTTCACCGTGGTGTTCGGCATCTCCAGCTATCTGCCGCTTTCCATTGTGGCTCTGATGGCCATGGGCTGCTTTGATATGGTGAGCGTTTATGTGCGCGAAACCTTGATGCAACTCTGGACACCGGATGCAGTGCGTGGCCGCGTGAATGCAGTGAACAGTGTGTTCATCGGTGCATCAAATGAATTGGGTGAATTCCGCGCGGGCATGGTGGCTTGGAAATTGGGTGCCGTGACGGCTGTGGTCATGGGTGGTGTGGGCACCATGCTAGTTGCTGGATTATGGGCCCGCATATTCCCGCAGTTGAGGACGGCAAGGAAGCTTGAGGGGAAGCCCTCTCCTTAGAAAGAAGCGCTGCATAGATCACTCGCGCCTCTCGTCGTCGTGGGAGTGACGGTTTCAGAAGGCTAGGTAATTTCGATGAGTGTTTCGCCGCTGTCCAGTGCTGTTATGATCTCTGGCAGAATTATTTCAAAATGTGCGAGTAGAGCTTTTTTCTTTATGTTGCCCCTATTGTAAAATACCACACTTACGCTTTGATCGCGCTGGTGCAAGAGTACAAAGTCTGAGTCTTTTGAAACAATAACGCCGCGCAATTCTTTGGCTTTTTGCCATATGAGTGCGTCTTTGGTTCCAGCGAGTCCAAAATCATGGATGTGATAGGCTTCGTGGCCTAGCTGGATCAATAATCGTGCAAGAGGAACTGGAAGATTAGCATCAACCACAAACCGCATTATTCGGCGGCGATCAAACGATGAGAGTTAGACTTAGCGGCATAAGAAAGCACAGCGCTAATATCGGCATCTTCAAGATAAGGATAATCCTCTAGGATAGTCTCACGAGATTCACCCGCGGCCAGAAGCTCAAGCACATCTGATACGCGAACTCGTAAATTTCTGATACATGGTCGCCCCCCACATTGATCGGGGTTGCTGGTAATTCGTGGTGCGATCTCTGTCATTCCACGAAACTAGCATATATTGAGTGATTTGAAAAGAACGCCCTAGGCCGCCAAATGCTTTGGCGCTGTCACCAATCTTGTTGTGGCGATGATGGCGATGAGGGTTGCCACATAGGCCAGCAATTGCAGCAGTGTTGGCTGATCACTATAGCCAATCAGCGTATGCAGAATGCGGCCTGCGATGCTTTTTTCGGATAGCAGAGACGAACTATCCCACACCGTGTTGCTGAGCATTTCAACCACGCCGGCTTTTTCTAAAAATGAAATGGATTGCGCCGCCATGCCAGCAGCCAGCAATGTGATCAACCAGCTTGTGACTTTGAAAATATGACGGGTTGGAATTTTAAGCAGGCCCAGATATGTGAGTGCCGACATTGCGGCCCCAGCACCAAGCCCCATGAATGCACCCAGTGCAATGCTTTTAACCGTGCCACCGCCACCGATCAGAACGCCATAGAGGAACAAGACAACCTCCGAACCTTCACGCAAAACGGCAGCGCCAACCACGATGGCCAAGGCGACAAGGGTTCTGCTGCCTTCGCGCACTTCATTGCCGGCCTGTTTCAGTTCCCCTGCCATTTCGCGGCCATGCAAAGCCATCCAGATATTGTGCCAGGCAAGCATGATGACGGCGATCGCCAGAATGCCAGCGTTAAAAATTTCCTGGCCATAGCCATTAAAGAAGGCAGCGATAGCACCGGTGAAAGCTGCAACTATGCAGCTTCCCACGATGCCACCTAACACACCCAGGCCCACCCATTTACGGCTGCCGACAACACTGCGCGTTGCCGCTAAAACAATGCCAATGATGAGCCCTGCTTCAATGACTTCACGGAAAACGATGATGAGTGCGCCGATCATGGGATGGACTTATTCTACGATCACATAGCCTTTGGCAACATCTTCTTGATATTCATCGACGAAGAGATATTTGCCGGGCTCCATAGCCTTAACCCGCACCACGATGGAAGAGTTTCCGGCAACAGCTTTTTCAATTTTCATATCTTTGGCTTCAAGTTCAGCCGGGGCAGCATTTTGATTGTTCATTTTAATGATAAAAGGCTTGCCTGCGGGCACTTTGATTTCGGTGATGTCGAAAGCCGCACCCTTTAAGGTGACTTCATAAGTCGTGGTATCTTCCGCATAGGCCGCTGGGGCTAAGGCTAAAAGACCTGCAAAGATGATTGTGCGCACTTTAAAACTCCGTTTGTTTGTTTAACCGACTGGAACACTCGGATAATATACCCGAGTTTTTGTGTCAACTATTATTTGGCCTATGGAATCTGTCATCTTGTCGCTATTTGGAAGCCCATGGCTGGCACAGATAAAACGCGCGACATGAAATTTGGTCCATCACCTTCGGTGGTGCTGGTAAATCCACAATTGGGCGAAAATATAGGCATGGCAGCGCGCGCCATGGCGAATTTTGGGTTGATGGATTTAAGGCTCGTCAGCCCGCGTGAAGGCTGGGACCGTGAGAAGGCGACGGGGGCAGCATCGGGCGCTGCCGAGACTGTCGAATTTATGACCATCCACTCAACGCTGGAAGATGGCCTGCGTGAATTCAACTTTATCTATGCCACCACAGCGCGGCCACGCGACATGGTGAAAGAGGTTATGACACCGGAACAAGCGGCGGCTGATATGCACAAGCGCATTGCTCGTGGTGAGAAGATCGCCATTCTGTTTGGGCGTGAGCGCTGGGGCCTTTCCAATGATGAAATTTCCAAAGCCGATGTGATTATTTCCGCACCGGTCAATCCGGCCTATGCTTCATTGAATATCGCGCAGGCGGTTTTGCTGGTGGGCTATGAATGGTTCAAACCGCTGGCAACATCTCTGGGGCAGGGCACCTCAGAATTGCAAGCCTTGGCCGGGCCGGGCTTGCGCATGCCGAACACCGAGCTTGCCTCAAAAGACATTCTCTATGGCATGTATGATCACTTGGAAGAGGAATTGGCCGTGGCAGGTTTTTTCAAATCGCCTGAAAAGCGCCCAACTGTGATGCGCAATATTCGCAATATGTTTGCCAAGGCGCAATTATCCATTCAAGAAGTGAAATCTTTACGCGGTATTATTTCCTCGCTGACAAGACTGCATGAGCGGCGCAAAGAGGGACGCGATGACTAAGCCACGCATTCTATTGTTTGATAGTGGCATGGGCGGGCTGACTGTTGCATCCGCCGTGGCCAAGCAAATGCCAGAGGCGCATTTGGTTTACTCTGCTGACAATGCGGGCTTTCCTTATGGTGCATGGAAAGAAGATGCCTTGCGCGAGCGCATTGTAAAGGTTCTAGGCGCCCTCATCGCACGGACCAAACCCGATGT
>JANYGE010000068.1 GCA_025362535.1 Hyphomicrobiales bacterium | reverse complement strand
TTCCAATGATCAGAAGTAACTGAAGGCAAGTTTGAGCTGTTCCCTTGCAAAGGCCATAAATGATGCTTACAAAGGCTTTGTCTCTTCCAGCAGACTCAAGGTTAAACTTAAGGCTGCAAGAGCAACAGTTTCGCAACGGTCAGGTGTCCGAACAGAGTTGTTTCTGCCTTACCAATTGCGTTGTGGTGGGTTCCCCGTGGAGCCCGAAAAGTCCTGATTTGGTATGGATGCCAGATGAGGCAAGCGTTTTAACCGCTCAGCCGTTGCTGGGCACAAGGTCAACCAGGGCATGATACAGGCTGTTGCACATCATCTTTTTTCCCCGGGCTCGAGAAGCTCTGCGGCGATGTGTGCTTTTTCGCAGTCTGCATTTGATTTGCCCATTATTGCCAGCAGGCCCGCCCGTTCATTTGGTTTTGTAAATTCGGCTCAAAACGCAAACTGTATGGGCCGCTCTGCGGCACGAAGGAATTTAGAACATGGGCACAAAAATGCTCATCGACGCCAGCCAACCAGAGGAAACTCGGGTTGTTGTTGCGCGCGGTAACCGTCTTGAAGAATTTGATTTCGAAAGCGCTAATAAAACTCCCCTCAAAGGAAATATCTATCTCGCTAAAGTGACGCGCGTTGAGCCGTCATTGCAGGCGGCTTTTGTGGAATATGGCGGCAATCGCCATGGGTTCTTGGCTTTCGCAGAAATCCATCCTGATTACTATCAGATCCCCATTGCTGACCGCATGGCTCTGCTGGCTGAACAGGAAGCAGAAGAAGCAGCTGAAAATGACGATGATGATGACGAGGACGAAGCACCAGCCTCTGAAGATCAACAATCCGCAGACCCTATTGAAGAAGATCATCACCATGATGATGAGCCTCATGGTGAGGCGCCAGCCATGGCTTTGGAGCAAGAACCAGAATCGGTTTTGATTGCTGATGCTGAGGCTGAGGCTGAAGCCGAACACCATGAGCATGAAGAGGCCCCTGTCGCGCAAGCAGAAGGTGCTGAGCTCGAAGTGGTTGAAGGTGATGCCGATAGCCAAAGGATCGAAACCTTGGGCGAAGAAACTGATGTTTTGGAAGAAGTTCCACAGCGTTCGCGCCGGGCTCCCCGCAAGCGTCATTACAAAATTCAAGAAGTGATCAAGCGCCGCCAGATTTTGTTGGTGCAAGTGGTCAAAGAAGAGCGCGGCAATAAGGGTGCAGCTCTCACAACTTATATGTCAATGGCTGGTCGCTATTGCGTGCTCATGCCTAACACAGCGCGCGGTGGTGGTATTTCTCGCAAGATTACCGATGCGAGTGATCGCCGTCGTTTGAAGGAAGTGGCTAAAGACGTTGAAGTGCCAAAAGGCATGGGCGTTATTGTCCGCACCGCTGGGGCCCAACGCACTCGCCCTGAAATTAAGCGTGACTTCGATTATCTTATGCGCCTGTGGGAAAGTGTCCGCGAGCTTACGCTGCAAAGCCAGGCACCATGCTTGGTTTATGAAGAAGGCAATTTGATCAAGCGTTCGATCCGCGATCTTTATACCAAGGATGTGGAAGAAATTGTGGTGGAAGGTGATGCCGCTTACCGCGATGCTCGCGAATTTATGAAAATGCTGATGCCTTCACATGCAAAAAACGTGAAGCATTACAAAGAAGCGCGGCCTTTGTTCCAACGCTATCAAGTTGAAAATCATCTTGACGCTCTGTTCTCACCAACGGTGACATTGCCTTCAGGCGGCTATATCGTGATCAACCAAACCGAAGCCTTGGTGTCGATTGACATTAACTCCGGCAAAGCGACACGCGAACATAATATTGAAGACACCGCCACCAAGACCAACTTGGAAGCCTGCGATGAAATTGCCCGCCAACTTCGCCTGCGCGATTTGGCTGGACTCGTTGTGATCGATTTCATTGATATGGAAGAAAATCGCAACAACCGTGCGGTTGAACGCCGGATGAAAGATGCGCTGAAGAATGATCGCGCCCGCATTCAAGTGGGCCGTATTTCGCATTTCGGTCTTCTTGAAATGTCGCGGCAACGTTTGCGCCCAGGTCTTCTTGAAGGCTCGTTCCGCCCCTGCCCGCATTGTGAGGGCCGTGGCATTGTGCGTTCGGTATCATCTTGTGGTTTGGGTGTTCTGCGCAATATAGAAGAATACTTACAAAAAGGCCGCGCTGAAAATCTTACTGTTAAATGCGCGCGGGATGTGGCGTTCTATCTGCTCAATGAAAAGCGCGACAGTCTGTTGGCTTTGGAAACGCAATATGAGATTTCGATCTTCCTGGTTCCCGGCGATGACGTGAAGGGCACACAAGCAATTATCGAACGCGCACCTGATCGTGAAGCGATTAAGCGCCGCATTCCTTCCGCCGCGCCCGTGCAAATGGATTCGGCTTTCTCAGATGAACCTGAGCTTGAAGAAGAAATCATCGAAGAGGAAACTCTACTTGAAGATGAAAGCGGTTCAGACAATGTGACCGAAGTTGCTTCGAGCGAAGATTCGGAAAATGGTGAGAAGCGCGAAAATGGACGGGGCAAGCGTCGCCGTCGGGGTCGCCGTGGTGGCAAACGTGGCGATGAGAATGTTCAAGCTGCTGCCTCTGAAAACACGTCAGACGAATCTGACGAATCAGAAGTTGTTGATGATCGCCCAGAAGCGCCAGAAGAAGCTGGTGCTAATGCTGATGAGCCAGTTGAACGTGCCGAAGGTGAAGAGCGGGCTGCTGGCCGCAACCGTGAACGTGGTGGCCGTAAGCGCGGGCGCTTCGGACGTGAACGCGGCGGCAGAGGTGAACGTGGGGAACGCCAAGAACGCCCTGCAGCAACCAATGGCGATGCAACACATGAAGCTCCCACATATGATGCTCCGGTTGAGCATGTGGCGCGGTTTGAGCCGACCGCTCCACCTGTGGTCATCCACATTCCAGAGCCCGTGACCAACGCTGAGGCGCGCAAATGGCAACCCCCTGCCCCTACCGTTTCTGTTGAAACAGTGGAGCGCAAAGGTGGCTGGTGGAGCAAGCGCAAGTGAGCCTTAAACGCGCCGCAATTGGAACGGAATAACACGGTCCAATAATGTGGCGGGTTTGATGCGCTTATTTCGGAAAATTATAACATTCATGCTCTCTGTGTCGTTGCTGACGGCACAGGGAACAAATTTTGTCGAAGCAAAAGAAGTAAAGCGCGCTGGGCCCAATCTCATCCGCGATGCCGAGATTGAAGGCTTGCTGCGGTTGTTTTCGCGGCCCATTTTTAAAGCGGCAGGTATTAATCCCACATCGGTAAAAGTTTATGTGATTGCTGACCCCAGTATCAATGCTTTTGTGGCGGGTGGCCAGCGCGTGTTCATTCACACCGGGCTCATCACGCGGTCTACTTCGCCCAATGAAGTGATTGGCGTTATTGCGCATGAAACTGGCCATATTGCCGGTGGGCATTTGGCGCGCATGAACAGTGAAATGGCCCATGCCAGTGTTGAAAGTATTATCGGCGTATTGGTGGGTGCAGCTGCCATGGTGGGTGGTGCTATGGCCGGAAGCAGTGAGGCAGCACAGGCTGGCCAAGGCGTAATTTTAGGTTCGCAGAGCTTGGCACAGCGTGGCTTTTTGCAATATCAACGCGGCATGGAATCTACGGCCGATCAATCGGCCTTGAAATATCTCGCAGCGACTGGCCAAAGTGCCAAGGGCATGCTCACGCTTTTCAATGTGCTGGCCAACGAATCACTGGCATCAATCAGCAAAGCCGATCCTTATGTGTTTTCGCATCCCATGCCCTTCGATCGTATTCGGGCTCTGGAAATCGCCGTCAAAGCTTCTCCCTATTATGATAAGCCTGACGATCCAGGATTGGTTTTGCGTTTCGAATTGGCCAAGGCAAAATTGGCTGGCTTTATTGATACGCCACAGGCAGTGTTTCAACATTACCCATCCTCAGATAAATCCTTGCCTGCGCGTTATGCCCGTTCAATTGCGATGTTCCGGCGCGGCGATATTCAAAATGCCATTCCCTTGATTGATAGTCTGACAGCTGAGCTGCCGCAGGATCCTTATTTTTGGGAATTGAAGGCCCAAGCCTATCTTGAAAATGGCAATCCGGAAGCTGGTATTCCAGCGATTAAAAAAGCCCGCAGCTTATTAAAAGATAATGGCTTGCTGGAAGTCTTGAATGCGCAGATTCTGGTGAGCACGGAAAAGCCAAAATATGCTGATGAGGCCTTGGTGCTTTTGCGCGAAGCCAAGCGCACCGAACCCGATATGCCAGATATTTATAAATATATGGCGCGGGCCTATGCCCTTAAAAATGATGTGCCAAGGGCGGAACTTGCGACAGCCGAGTTTGCCGCAGCGACGGGAGACAAGGGCTTGGCCACGACCAAAGCCACTGCAGCGCAGGCCTATTTCAAAAAAGGCACGCCCGAATGGCTGAGAGCCAGTGACCTTCTGAATTTTACAAAAAAGAAATAACAAAAAGTGATTGTGCTGAATTGATTTTTTGGCGCAAACTGTCTGAAACAACGAGGATCATCATGCGCCGTATCATTGCTCTAGCTTCCGCCGCCCTGTTTGCCATGACGATGGCTCTGCCTGCTTTTGCGGATAATTTTTCTGCGGCTCAGAAAACTGAGATGGAAAAAATTGTTCATGATTATCTCATGGAGCATCCTGAAATTCTCCGCGACATGGCCAATAAGCTTGATGTGAATGACAAGAAGAATGAGGCAGAGGCGCGTATCGGCACATTGCAAAGCAAAGCCGGTGAAATTTTTCATGATGCATCAGACGCTGTGGTGGGCAACCCCAAGGGCGATGTGACCGTCGTTGAGTTTTTTGATTACAATTGTGGTTGGTGCAAGAAGAGCATCGTCGAAATGAAAGCCCTGGTCGCAAAAGACAAAAACGTGCGGATTGTGATGAAAGAATTTCCGATTTTCGGTGAGGGTTCGGAATATGCCGCACGCGCTGCTTTGGCTTCGGTGAAGCAAGGCAAATATTGGGCCTTCCATCAGGCTTTGTTTGCATCAGAGAGCAAGGTTACGGCAGAGGTGACGGATCAAATTGCTGCAGAAGTTGGCCTTGATGTGGCCAAGATGAAGAAGGATATGCAGGATCCGGCTATTGCTGAGAATATCCAGAAAACCCAGATCCTTGCGCAAACCATGTTGATCACTGGCACTCCGGCCTTTATCGTCGATGACCAAGTGTTCCCCGGCTATACGCAGCTTGACGGTCTTGAGGCTTCGCTGGCCACAGTGCGTGCGGCGGGTGGTTGCAAGGTTTGCTGAAGGCCATCCACAGCCTTCACTTAATGGTTTCACAAATCTGCTTGAAGTGCCTATAAACGCCAGATGAAAATGATTTACATTCTCAATGGTCCGAACCTGAACTTGCTTGGCACGCGCGAGCCTGAGATTTATGGCGCCGAGACTTTGGCTATGGTGGAAGAGAAATGCACCATCAAAGCCAAGGCTTTGGGGCTTTCAATTGATTTTCGCCAAAGCAATGTTGAGGGCGAGCTGATCAATTGGATTCACGAGGCGCGTCTTAAGGCCCAAGGCATTATCATCAATGCTGGGGCCTTTACCCACACTTCAGTGGCGCTACATGATGCTTTGAAGGGTGTGGGTTTGCCCACTATCGAGGTTCATCTCAGCAATGTTTACAAACGCGAAAGCTTCCGGCATCACTCTTATATATCGCCTGCCGCGCATGGGGTTATTTGCGGGTTTGGGCCACACTCCTATGAATTGGCGCTGGACGGTATCGTCAGCGTCTTGAACACAACTCGAAAGGGATAAAAATGCCCCCGAAAAAGAAACCATCCTCCCCTGCCGTTAAGGCAAAGCCAGCTCCAGCAGAATCGGGCGAACTCAGCCTCATCCGCAAGCTGGCTGAAATTCTGAATGAAACAGGGCTGACTGAAATTGAGCTTGATCACAAGGGAGCCAAGGTTCGTGTGAGCAAGACGGTTCATGCCACAGCCATGGTTGCGGCTCCACAAAGCCATGCCCCTGCTGCTCCCGTGGCTCAGGCCGCACCTGTTGCTGCTGTTGCCGTGGTGGCTGAGGTTTCAGGCACACCACTCAAATCTCCGATGGTGGGAACGGCTTATCTTTCGCCAACCCCCGGCTCTGCGCCATTTGCAGCACTTGGCTCGATGGTAAAAGAGGGTCAGACTTTGCTGATCATCGAAGCCATGAAAACCATGAACCAAATTGGAGCGCCGAAATCTGGCAAGCTTGTGAAAGTTCTCATCGATAATGGTGTTCCGGTTGAATATGGCGAAACACTGATGGTGATTGAATAGCAATGTTTGATAAAATCCTCATTGCCAATCGCGGCGAGATTGCGCTTCGGGTTTTGCGGGCTTGCCGCGAGCTTGGCATTCAAACAGTTGCGGTGCATTCAACAGCTGATGCTGATGCCATGCATGTGAAGCTGGCCGATGAAAGCGTGTGCATCGGGCCACCTGCGGCCAAGGATAGTTATCTCAATATTGCAGCAATCGTTGCGGCCTGTGAAATCACTGGCGCTGAAGCGGTTCATCCGGGCTATGGGTTTTTATCTGAGAATGCAAAATTTGCCGAGATTCTGACTGAGCATTCCATCAAGTTCATCGGACCATCGGCCGAAAATATCCGCACCATGGGCGATAAGATTGAAGCCAAACGCACGGCCAAGGCGCTTGGCATTCCGGTGGTGCCTGGTTCTGAGGGTGGGGTTTCAAATCTTGAAGATGCAAAACGTGTTGGCAAGGATATTGGTTATCCGGTGATCATTAAGGCCACCGCTGGTGGCGGTGGCCGTGGCATGAAAGTGGCCAATAATGAGAGTGAGCTCGAGCTTGCAGTTTCCACGGCACAATCCGAAGCCAAGGCCGCCTTTGGCAATGGCGAAGTTTACATTGAAAAATATTTGCAAAAGCCGCGCCACATTGAAGTGCAGGTTTTAGGCGATGGCCAAGGTAGTGCGGTGCATTTGGGTGAGCGTGATTGCTCACTGCAGCGCCGCCACCAAAAAGTGTGGGAAGAAGCGCATTCTCCGGCTCTCAACCCTGAACAACGTGATGCCATTGGTAACCGTGTGGCCAAAGCCATGGCCAATATGAGCTATGAAGGTGTTGGCACCATTGAGTTTCTCTATGAGGATGGCGAGTTTTATTTCATCGAAATGAACACGCGGCTTCAGGTAGAACATCCGGTTACTGAAATGATCACAGGGCTTGATTTGGTGCAAGAACAAATCCGCGTCGCCTCTGGCAATAAGCTTAACTACAAGCAAAGCGATATTCAGTTTTCTGGCCATGCCATTGAATGCCGGATCAATGCTGAGAATTGGCAAACTTTCGTGCCATCACCTGGCAAAGTGGACGCGGTGCATTTCCCCGGTGGGCTTGGGGTGCGCATCGATTCGGCTCTATATTCCGGCTATCGCATTCCACCTTATTACGACAGTTTGATTGGGAAGCTTATCGTGTTTGGCAAGACCAGAACCGAATGCTTGATGCGGTTGCGGCGCAGCCTGTCTGAATTTGTGATTGAAGGTGTGGATACGACCATTCCATTGTTTCAGCGCTTGCTTGGTGAGGAAGATATTATCAACGGCCATTATGATATTCATTGGCTGGAAAAATTCCTCGCCCGCACGGCACAATAAGGTGAAGCGGTGACTGCGATCACACCGCAGGTTTTGTTGAAGGCCTATACTGCTGGCATTTTTCCGATGGCGGAGAGTGCCAATGATCCAGCACTCTATTGGATTGAACCGGAAGAGCGCGGTGTCATTCCGCTTAAAGGCTTTCACATTTCTCACTCCTTGCGCAAAGCTATGCGTAAGCGCCCATTTGAAATTCGCGTCGATACAGCGTTCGAAGCGGTGATTGCTGCGTGTGCAGAAAAAACCGAAGACCGTGATGTAACCTGGATCAATCACCGCATCCTGAAACTCTATACCCAGCTGCATCACATGGGCTGCTGCCATTCAATTGAGTCTTGGGATGATGGAAAACTAGTTGGTGGGCTTTACGGGGTTCGGATTGGCGCTGCGTTTTTTGGTGAAAGCATGTTTTCACGGGCCAGCAATGCCAGCAAGATTGCTTTGGTGCATCTGGTGGCGCGCTTAAACTTTGGTGGGTTCAAATTGCTGGATGCGCAGTTCCTGAATTCTCATATCGCGCAATTTGGCACCTACACAATTTTGAAGAATGACTATCGCCCGATCCTTGATGACGCGCTTGATGGCGCGGGAGATTTTCAAAGTTTCACCTTTGATCATGATATCGATGCGGTTCTGCAGCACGCAACTCAATCCGGTGGCGCTTGATCGCTGTTTTCAATTTGATCTTGCAATGTTGAAAGATCGGGCTCTGCTTCTACCGGAGGCGGTGGCGCGTTCGGGTCGCGGCAACCTGCCAGCCAGACATCATAAACCGGATGTTCCAAACCGTTGAGGCCGGGGCTTTCGGCAAACATCCAGCCGGAAAACAGACGTTTCTTATCGCCATCTTTTCCAATCTCATCAATCTCAACGAAGGCTGCGGTTTTTGGATCTTCGGTGATCGGTTTGGTGTTGCACACTTCGGCCTTCACGATAAGATTGCCGAACTTCACCTCTTCCCCAATCTTGGCTTCAAAATTGGTGGTAACGGCCATGACCTTTTCAAGGCCGGCAAAAACGGCAACCGGATTGTGAATATCCTCAGCAAAACTGAAGGTAGAAGTTAGGCCTAGCGAGACGAGAACCAGTGCGAAGCGTTTCATTGCTTCGGCGCATCCACAGGTTTTGTACCTGATTTTGAGAACATGGCCTGGCTGATGATTGACCAAATATCAATCGCCCCTTGGGTGTAACTGAGTACGCCACCTTCGGTTATTTTTGTTTCAGAGCCACCGGGATCAAGGGCCACAAATTTTGCGCCAAGCAATCCTTCAGCCGTTATTTTTGCGGAGGTATCATCAGAAAGCTCAATGTTATTTTGAATGAGCATATCAAGGCGGGCTTGATAGGATTGTGGGTTGAGGCCCTGCCCCACTACGGAGCCTATTTTAATGCCGGCCACACGCACGTCACTGCCAACGGCCACGCCGTCAACATTGTCAAATTCAGCACTGATGTGATAGCCACCGCCCAACGAACTGCCCTTGCCTGACGCATTATAAGCAAATGTAAAAAAGGCTACGGCCACCGCGATGATGGCTGCGCCGACAATGGTTTCGAGGGTGGAGGATTTCATGCGGCGAACTCTATTCGGGCTTCCAAGCCTGATAATCAGCGGCAACACCACGAGGCTTGCCACCCAGAGCAATGGAACCCGGAGGGTGATAGGCAGCTGAGGAACCGGTTAGATTTTCCTGATGCGGCAATTCCCACTCACGGGCTTTATAGCTTTCTGGGCTTGGCGGTGCGTCAACGCGGTGATGCATCCAGCCATGCCAGCCGGGAGGCACTTGCGAGGCCTCTGAATAGCCTGCGTAAATCACCCAACGGCGTTCCGGAATCGAATCAGGAAGAGCCGATTTGGCGCGGTAATAAATATTACCCAATTCATCTTGGCCAACACGCTCACCTTTGCGCCACGTGTAAAAGCGCGTGGCCAAAGTTTGGCCGCTCCACCACGTAAAAAACTGTTTCAGGAATTTCATAATGTTCCAAAGACTCTCTTATTTAGACCGGAATATGGCGGATTGACGGGCTTAAATCCAGCATCAAAAAATGCTGCGATAATTTATGGTTTCGGCTGCAGGATTGTAACGGTTTGATCTCCAAATGTTTCAACTGCAATCTTTTCTACTTGCGGCGACGCCAGCAGCTTGCTCAAAAATTCCTGACTTTCGGTCGGGCTGGCGACGTGGCCCATGGGAATGGAAAACAGATTAAAGCGCGGGTGCAGGGTCTCTTGGGTGAGACTTACCAGATAGACGGGTGCCGAAATTACACTCGTCACTTGGAAGTTCGAGGCAAACACTCTCACTGTGTGCCGCGCCGTGTTATTTTGCGGCTGGCTTTCTACAGCTGTAAGTTTGGCTTTCAGGCCTTCATGCAGGGCGGGCTTTGGCGGCAGTCTATCAAGGGGAGCATGGGGGTCGAGATACAGAAAACTGTCGCTCCATGTCCATTTTGGTAAAGGCTTGAAGCCAGCACTTTCAAGTGCGGTTTGCAAAGGCGGCAATGGACCCAACCATTGTACAATGAACACCTCTTCTGGGTTGCCTGCCATATCCATTCGCCGCAACTGGGCACCCTTCCAACTGGTCGATAACCAAGCGCTGAGGGGATAAGAGATCATACGATCGCGTGCAGCATATCTTTGTTCATTGTGCTCATAAGATGAGGTAATATGCAGAGCGCCAGCGAGCATAAACGCTACCAGGCCGCTAACAATGAGGCCGAGCGGTTTGATGCGGCGCGAAGGCAGCGTTTCAATGGCCACGCCATAGATCGTTGTAATGATGGCGGCCAACATAAGACCCGCCACTATGTCGCTCAACCAATTCACACCCAGATAGAGCCGCGAGAACGAGATCGAAAGCACGATAATGCCGCAAGCTGCTGCCACTAAGGCTTGAGACCAGCGCGCCATGCTGCGGCTGGCCAATATCATAAAACAACCAAACACCACGCCCGCCATAACGGCATGGGCGCTGGGCAACCTGAAGTTCTGCGCCATTGTTGAGACATCAGCAAAGGCGGGCTCATGTGCACCCATAAATCCACAAAAAATCATGACAATGGCTTTCGCAATGGCGACCATTAGGACTGTAGCCAAGGCGGCGCGCCAATTGCGCTGCAACAGCAACCAAACAACGGCACCCAGAGCGGTGGCATAAAGCACGATATCATCACCCAGCATGGTGATGCGGATGAAGAGTTCATCAGCATTTGCGTTTCGCAAATTCGCAAAGAGATTGAACAACGCGTAATCGACATTGCCGACGGCACTTTTAATCATCCGGCCAGATACAATATCACCAAAAACAAAGACGGCGATGAGGCCCAGCAGTAACGACAAGAGAATGAGAACCGAGCGAGGATTTTCTGGCGCTATAGCGCGGGCGAAGCGGCGCATGGGGCGGTTGCCAGTTGCTCTGGCCCAGCGCGCAATTCTGCCTTGCAGGGCTTTTCGGTATGGCGTGAGGATCGCAGAAAATATACGGATCAGCCAGCCACCGACCCCTAGCAAAACCAGCAAAAGGAGAAGAATGATGAGCAGTCTGCCGCTCAGTTCACCAGCAAAGGCCAATGCCTGCCCAAGAATAATACCGGGCAAGAGATGGGCAAAGGCCCAGACAATTCCCGAAGCGATATTGATCGACAAGAAAAATACCTGTCCCATGCCGAACATGCCCGCAATGCCGGGGACTACGGCTTTAATGCCCGGTACAAAGCGACCTAAGGCAATGCTCTTGCCACCATGCAGCCGCACAAAATCTTCACCCTTGGCCAAAAGATGCGGATAGGCACTGAGAGGCCACATGGTTTTGAGGCGCTCCCCAAAAAAGCGGCCCGCCCAAAATGAAACTTGATCACCTGCGATACAGCCCAATGTGGCGGCGATCATAACGGGCCAGAAATCGAGCTTTCCAGTTCCAACCAAAGCCCCTGCCCCCACCAAGACAGCCGTGGACGGCACTACCAAGCCGATCACCAGCAAGGCTTCACCGAAGGCGATGAGAAAAATCACTGCCAATGCCCAAGAGGGGTGGACGGCGAAATAGTCTAGATAAGGCTGGATTTTGTCCATAATTTCCAATGCAATTTGTTCGCTCTATTTAGCCATGAATATTGTAAATAAAATAGGTACTTATCTTAAATTTCAGTATGGTTTGCAAAGATGACGATTCAAACCCTTATATTGTTGATTGGCGCTGGCTTTCTGGGTGGCATTGCCAACTCTATGGCAGGGGGCGCTTCACTATTTACCTTTCCGGCTCTGTTATTTGCGGGC
>JANYGE010000004.1 GCA_025362535.1 Hyphomicrobiales bacterium | reverse complement strand
GATGATGCTTGCAATATAGCTGGCCCCGAAAGTCCACGATGCGTGAATAGAATATTCTCCGAAAATTTCATTTTGCCTGCATATGTGGTGGCTGGCACAGCAAGCCCGGAAAGATCGGTATAAAATTGCAAAACATCAGCTGGCACACGCAGCGGAACCAAACCCGGCTTATGCTGCACCAAACGCAACCCAAATTTTTTGGCCACATCAAGAGAGAACCCTGTGGCCCCCATTTTGGGAATCGATAAGCCTCCAGTGGCTAACACCAGTTGCTTTGCTTCGAATGTGCCCATCGAAGATTCAACAGTAAAATTTTCCGATTTTCGCAAGTCAGAAATTTTTACATTCAATCTGATATCAACATTGGCTGCCGCACATTCGGCCATCAACATCGCTACGATCTGCTTGGCCGAACCATCGCAAAACAATTGCCCCAAAGTTTTTTCGCGCCACGCAATTTTGTGCTTCTCGATCAGCGCTAAAAAATCAGTGGGTGTATAGCGGCTCAAGGCCGAACGGCAAAAATGTGGGTTTTGCGAAATGAAGTTTTTAGGTGTGGTGCCAGTGTTGGTAAAATTACAGCGCCCACCACCGGAGATCAAAATCTTAGACCCGACATAGTCAAGATGATCCAACACCACCACGCGAGAGCCCCGCGCACCCGCCGTAATTGCAGCCATCAGACCAGCAGCGCCAGCACCAATGATGATTACATCATGGGTGCTGGAATTTTTGGGAGACATCAAGCTTGCTGAGCAACCCTGCGGCGTGCAGCAAACATGCCAACAGCAAGACCTGCAACATGCAACAATGCGGTGGCTACCATAAAACCAACAGCATAAGTCAGGCCCGCAGCTTCAGTTGGCATTTCAGCTCCATGAGCATAACCATGGAACACCGCAAAGAATCCACACAAGGCCATGGCAGAATAAAGCGAAGCATTCCAGCGCAGCAGGGCCACACCAGCCAACACCACAACTGAAGTCATGATTCCTATTTCAACAAATGGCAGTGGCATCGCGGCCATGCCCCAGGCACCACCCGCTGCCATCATCACCACAAACGTTGATGGCACCGCCCAAACAGCGCGCCCACCCAATGTGGCGGCGAAGAAACCAACAGCCACCATTGCAACAATATGATCCCATCCTGTCAGAGGATGCATAAATCCATGCACCAAACCAATTGCGTGGCTCCCATCAGGGTGCGCCTCCGCAACGCCAATCATTGCGATCATCATCAATGCTGTAGTCAAAATTCTTTTTGTCATTTGCCGCGTCCTTTGCTCTTGCTCATGCGCACCATGCACACTTGTGACTGGTCCCTGATAACATCTTTTATTAAAAACTGAATAGCGGTTTTCCGTCACAGTATTGGATGTTTGTTCGCGAACCCTGTGGCCTGTTCATAGGCTGCACAGATTCTAAGCACGCGTTTATCATCGAACATCCGCCCCACCACCTGCAATCCGACTGGCAACCCGGCCTTGGTAAATCCACAAGGCACCGAAGCTGCTGGCTGCTGCGTAAGATTGAACGGATAGGAAAATGGGGTCCAGTTCACCCACTTGCCATGATTATCAGGGTCATTGGGCTGCAACATCCCCGCCGCAAACGCCACACCGGGCATCATCGGCGTTAGCAAAGCATCATAGCGTTCCATAAACTGGCGCATCTGGCTGCCCAGCGCGCCACGCAGTCTATTGGCTTCATTCAACTGCTCCACTGTGATTAACCGCGATTGCTCGACCACATCAGCCAAGGCAGGTTCGAGCAAAGCCAGTTTCTCAGGCGGCAACCCGCCCAAAGCTGCCCGCGCTCCATTCCACCATAGCACGCGGAACATCTCGGCAGGATCAGCAAAGCCCGGATCAATGCGAACCACCTTGGCCCCCAAATCACGCAAAGTCTTGATCGCTGTCTTCACCAACCGATCAACTTCCGGATCAACCGTCACATATCCAAGTGTTGGCGAATAGCCGAAGGTCATGCCCTTAACGCCCTTGACCAAATTTGCGGTGTAATCCGCTTTGTCAAAAGGCAAGCTGGTCCAATCTCGCCCATCTGGCTGAGCGATGGCATTCATCATCACAGCGGCATCGGTAACATTGCGGGTCATCGGCCCGATATGGGCAACACTGCCAAATGGCGATAAGGGATAGGCTGGCACCCGCCCAAAGCTGGGTTTCAATCCAAAAGTTCCCGTAAAGCTGGCAGGGATGCGAATACTGCCGCCGCCATCGGTGCCCAAAGCCAAGGGCGCATAGCCTGCAGCCAAGCCCGCCGATGACCCCCCGGAAGAGCCACCTGGCGTTTTCGTGAGATCCCACGGATTGCGGGTGATTCCCGTAAGCGGCGAATCTGTAACGCCTTTCCAGCCAAACTCCGGCGTGGTGGTTAATCCCATGAATACGGCACCTGCCTCCCTTAAACGCGCCACAGATGGGGCATCTTGGTTCCATTTTTGCTTGAAATCGACAGTTTTAGAGCCCCGAAGGGTCGGCCAACCCTTGGTTAAAAGCAGGCCTTTGATCAAAACTGGCACACCATCCAAAGGCCCCAGTTCTTCGCCTTTTTGCCAGCGATATTCGCTTTTAACTGCTTGTTTTAACGTCGTTTTTCTATCTACCAAGCTCATAGCATTGACGGATTGATCATGCCTCTCAATCTGTGCAAGACAGGCCTTGGCCACCTCAACAGGAGAGGCTTTGCGCTTGGCAAAAAGCTTGGCCAACTTTGTGGCGGACATGAAATTCAGATCGTCAGACATTCACAACAAGTCCCCAATTTTGGCCCAATTCAACGGAACTTTTATCACAATCGCCCGTTAAAAATAGATCCAAGATAAACGGCAGATGAACGGCGCATTCAGGGAGGGTTCCAAATCCCTCAGCTATTCTCTTCCCAAGATAGCAAATACCAATCGGGAGACTAACAAAATGATCCGCTACACACTCTTCGTACTCACAATCCTCGGCACAGCCGCAACGGCAATCGCCAGCATAGCCCCTGCTGATCAATATGCGATCACCAACCCCAAGAATGTGACGGTAATGGTAAAAAACGACACTTATCCTCAGATCAGAGGCACAATCGACGGTGTCATCGTTGAAAAATGTGCCCTTGAAGATTGCTCGGATACCCCATCGAATTCGTAATTGAACAGGCCTTGCTGGCAACGCCCCCTCACCAGCAAGGTTTTCGGAACCGGGGCTCCAGTTTGAAAATGGTCTAACGAACCCCGCCCCCTCGCGTCAGATCAAGTCCAAGCCGCCCCGGTTCCAATTTTCTTCCCAAGTCACGAGTAATTCGGCTCTCGGTCCCCTGCAAGTTTCCGAAAGCCTTCGATAAAAACCCCGGTCCCTCCCCCCGGGGTTTTTTATTGTCTTGTCCATGGGTTCACAAAACCGTGAAGGAACCAAAAGCCGGTTCGCCCGTTAAAAGCTTACGAAACATCGGCACCCGCACACGCATCGCTGCCCCTGAATAAACTTTATGCGCAAACCTAAACCGAAAATGAACGGCCCATTCAGACCAGGTTCTGTCTTGGCAGTCTAATGTGTTTTTAAGTTCAACGATTAACCTTTCTGGGAGTGAGTTAAAATGAAAACCTTCGCCTCAATCATCATCCTCACCGTGGCCTTTTTATCAGCCGGTGCATTTGCCGGAAATAACATGCCAGCCCAAATCCAGAAGGCCAACATCACAATCGTTTTTAAAAACCAAGCTTGGCCAGTCAAAGGCCAAATCATAATCGACTCCTGCAAAATCAATCGCTGCAGGAACGCATAATATTCAGTTTCGCCTCTACTGGGGGCGAATGTGGCAGCGGGTGCAACTGGGCATGAACAACGCCCCCTCTCAAGTCGGGTTGCACCCCTGCTTTTAACTTAAAACGTTACGCCCCGTGGGATCATACGGTGCTCATAGGCCTGCCGCTCCAGCTCTTCTCGAAAATCTGGATGCGCAATTGAGATCAGAGCCAAAGCGCGTTCCGCCACCGATTTTCCCTTCAAATTCACCATGCCAAATTCCGTTACTACATACATCACATCAGAGCGCGGGGTGGTTACGATATTGGCTTTGGTAAGGTCCAAAACGATACGGCTTTTACGTTCACCCTTTTTATCATAGGTTGAAGATAAGCATATGAAGGATTTACCATTTTTAGAAGCATAGGCCCCGCGTACAAATTGCAATTGACCCCCTGTGCCACTGATATGGCGATGCCCATCTGTTTCCGAGGCCGCCTGTCCCTGCAAATCAATCTGCGTGGTGTTGTTGATCGAAATTACATTGTCATTTTGCATGATGATGTTGGGAGGATTCGTATAGTCCACAGGCCAACACTCGAAATCATGATTACGGTCGAGTGAATTGTAGAAATCGCGCGAGCCCAAGCCAAAGGTATAGACAATTTTACCGGTGTTGATTTGCTTTTTGCTGCCCGTCACCCGCCCGTCTTTATACAAAGCCAGAATACCATCGGTCATCATCTCGGTATGCACACCCAGATTTTTAACACCGCTTTCGAGAAGCGACAAACAAACCGCATTGGGCATTCCGCCAATGCCGATCTGCAAACAATCCCCATCATTGATTTCGGCCGCAATCTGGCGCGCCACGGCGCGGTCAATCTCGGTTGGCGGAGGATTTGGCAATTCCGTGGGCAACTGCGCATCACCCTCAATAATATAATCCACCTCGCTCATATGCACAGCATTGCCAGTTCCATAAACATAAGGATTATTTTCGACCACCTCGACAATGACAATCTTTGCCCGCTCCATTGCAGCGCTGTGCCACAAGTTGCTGGCACTGAAATTGAAATATCCATTTTCATCCGCAGGGCAGCACTTGAAAATCACGACGTCTACGGGTGCTAAAAACCGCCGATAATAATCCGGCACTTCGCCTAAATTCAGCGGCATATAGTGAGTGCGCCCGGCATCATGTTTTTTTCGGTCATAACCGGAGAAATGCCAACTAAACAGATGAAAGGCGCGGCCCTCAGCATCCCCCTCAATGATCGCGCGTGGCTTCATGGACAAGCAAGAGCGAATTTTAACATTGGCAAGCTCGTCAACCCGCAGCGCCAGCGCCTTGTCAAACACATCGGGCTGACACAGCGAAGTGCCATAATCCAGCCAATCGCCAGACTTCACCAACGAGGCGGCCTGCGCTGCTGAAATAGGCTTGGCAGGCGCTGCTGCATTACGCTTTATCATATATTTCTCCCGTCTCGCCATCGTTCAACGCAGCGATTTCAGTGCATGTTGCCGAAAATTTAGGAATGAAGCAATTCCCCCAGCCATTCCGGCAGATCGCTTTTCGCCACTCCTGTGCAGGCAACATCCACACACTCAGCCATGCTTCCCAAATAGACTGGTCTGCCAATCAGGCCGGGGCCGTAATGTGCATATTTTCCAGAGTTGGTCATCAGCGTCTTGGCCTGTGGCGGAAACAGTGGCTCACCAATTTGACACCAGCATGTATCAGAAACAATTTGCACCCCAAACTTTTCGAGCGCCACCACAACACCCGCGGCCAATGCCCTCTGATAAACATAACGGCCACTGGTGATGATGACCGCAACGGCAGGGCTCTTAACCCGGTCCTTGCACAGCGCTGCCAAGCGTACAAACTCATCAAACGACAAATGTGGTGAGCCGAGGCAAATTACATCAACCTGAGTTTCGATTGCGCTGTTGAGTTCTGTCCAACTGCGCAGCAAATCATGCACTGTCACATCAATACTGGGCAGATCATGCGGTGGCATTTGCATCGCCTCAGGTGTCACCCCCAGAATATGAAACATCGGGGCTGCCGATGTAGTGGCGAAGGCCGCTCCGAAGGCTTTCAAATCATCATGGCTCACAGAGATGTTCTCAAGCCCCAACACCAGTGGAATCTGATTGGGGCAGAGCAAGCCCACATGATAACCGAGCAGCGCAAAGAAACCATCATCCACACTGTACAAGTGCGGCAGGCGCACCACCATTGCGGCACGACGATTGACATCAATATGAACCCCAGACAACGGGGCGCGCCCGCAAAGCGCAATACAAATATCAAGATAGTCTGGATATTTCACGGTTCTCGCACCCAACACGCTATTGGCAAACACCACCGCATTGGATTCTGCCCATACAATTTGTTCACCTTGCTCTGGTGGGTTTTCCAACAAATAAGGAGCACAGGTATAAGTGGCCTCAGCCCCCATCGCCACATAGGCTTCGGCCAACCGCATGGAGGCCACGCCAAGTGCAGGGCCTATGCCTTGGCTGCGCCAGCGCAATTCATCAACCGAGATCGCATTGAGGGTTGTGGGGATCACAACTTTGCCACCCCAATCCCGCAGCTTCTCGGCAAACAGAATGCTCGACGGGCCGATATAGAGGCAGCCATCAATATGAGCGCGGGTGACGGAGAGAAGCTCCGTTGCACCCTGAAGTTCAGCCATCCGCAAGATGATGCGCATGGAAGCTTGAACTGCCCTGCCTCGCTCCCCTGCAAGTGCAGCATCATCGGCTACATCAAGTGCAAATGCGGGATCCATGTCAGCCAGCGCGAAAGGCTTTGGCGCAACGACGGCAAATGGCACCGACGAACACTCAACTTCACAGCCCTGAATTTTTACAAATTGAAAATCCTTTAATGCCGCAAATACTGCGCTGCCCAAAACTACAACCGGAATCGATTTTTCAAAAATCTCCTCCGCCACAATAACACCCAGCGTGAGAATCTCCTCAACATGCTCGAACAACAATGCCAGCGGAGCGGCACCATTCAAAATCAGCTCAAGTAAAACACCGCTGCCCGTGCAAGAGCCGCGCCCAGAAGGAATGGCGAGAATCTTACCCGCCATATTTTGACCTGCCAAAGGATGATGACGATCGACAATGTCACCATTGCCAGCATCAACCCCACCCCAAAAACTTAAACCCACATCAGCATAAAGCAGCGGGCCAGAAGCAGCACCCTCGACCACTGCCCGCCCCGAAAATACTGTCTTATCGGCCATCTGTTCTTCAATCATTATGCATAGGCATAAACCCAATCCAAT
>JANYGE010000001.1 GCA_025362535.1 Hyphomicrobiales bacterium | reverse complement strand
CGCACCAGTGCTTTCGGAGTCACCGGGATATCAGTGAGGCGAATGGGAAAACCCACCAGTAAATTCTTCGCCCAATCTTGCTCTCGGTAGTACGGAGAGTATTGAGCAGCAAAGCGCAAGAATTCCTGCACATGCGGTGCTGATAGACCAAACTTTTGAATGAGTTGACTAAACATGATATTGCTCAATAAGCACCTAGTGTGGCCATTGGCAATAAATGGCAAAGTAGTCCACCCTTTTTTCGGAACTTGTCCTTGCAAGACAAACAACTTCGCATTATTCAATTTACATTATCCACCAAGAATAAATTGGGTGAATCTCAATGAAATCCGCTGTCATCACTTTCCCCGGCATCAACCGCGAACGCGATATGATGTTGGCCCTCGAAGCCACCACAGGCGTGAAGCCCCTTTCTGTGTGGCACACCGAAACCACTCTGCCAGATGTTGATCTCGTGGTGGTTCCGGGTGGATTTTCTTATGGTGATTATCTGCGGTGTGGCGCAATCGCCGCACGCTCACCCATTATGCAAGATATTCGCGCCAAGGCTTTGAAGGGACTCAAAGTTCTAGGCGTGTGCAATGGCTTCCAGATCATCACTGAGGCGGGCCTGTTGCCCGGCGTTTTGGTCCGCAATGCGGCCCTCAAATTCGTTTGCCGCGAAGTGAAATTGAAGATCGAAAACAACCAAACTTTCTTCACTCGTAAAATGATCAAAGGCCAAATCGTCTCCTGCCCTGTGGCCCATGGCGAAGGCAATTATCTCTGCGATACGGAAACTCTGAAAACCCTCGAAGGCGAAGGCCGCGTGGTGTTCCGTTATGCCGAAGGCAGCAACCCCAATGGTGCCACCAATGATATAGCCGGAATTGTCTCAGCTTCCGGCAACGTCATCGGCATGATGCCCCACCCCGAAAACATGATCGAACCGATCCACGGCAAAATGGATTGCAGGCCGCTGTTTGAAGGTTTGCTGGCGGCTTAAAGTTTGAAGCGATTTTTCATAAACTGATTTTGTTTCCAGTAACGAAAGATTCAGCCTGCGCACGGTTAACCCTAGATTAACGCTGATTTCTGCCGCTGAATACATCTGCCCGCACCTTCCGAGTGCGGGCAGATGTAAAATATCCTGCAAAGAGAGACCTCAAAATGTTCACAGCATTTATCAGCTTATTCAAAGCAGAACCCGATGAAATCAGCCCCACTCTCGATATTGCCAATGCGGCATTGCAGATGCGTGTGGCTCACATGTTCTATGCGCCGCGTATAGAGCCTAAAGTTTCTGCAATGGAACTGAAACGCGCCGCCCTGGTTAAAGAAGAGCTAGCAATATCCACAGCAATTGCCGCCTGATGTTGAGCAATTCAACACCTCAAATCCGGGCTGCACGATCTGCTTGTAAATCTTAATAGTTTTGCAAGCAGCCTCGCCTAAAAATTGTGCCAATGCGGGGGCATGAAGTGTAGACGGAGAGAGCTTGTGTCGAGGAATAAATTTGAAACATCGCTTCAAAATGAGCAACGCTCCAAAGAATTGCGCAAATTAAATGAAGCCTTGAAAGCGCATCCGACCGACGAATCTGGTGCCGAATTGCCAATTTCAAGAAAACCGGCTGAGACAAATTTACGGGCAAGAAAAATTGAATAGGGTTTGTGAATCGAACTCAAGAGCGCTAAACGGCGGGCATGATGAAACATGCTCCAGAACCTGCCATAACACCTGAAGTTGTTGCCGCCCACGGCTTGAAGCCTGATGAATATCAGCGCTTCCTTGATCTTCTCGGCCGCACCCCCACCATGACGGAACTTGGCATTTGCTCGGCCATGTGGAATGAGCACTGCTCTTATAAATCTTCCAAAAAATGGCTGAAGACTTTGCCCACCACAGGCAAACGCGTTTTGATCGGCCCCGGCGAAAATGCGGGCGTTATTGATATCGACGATGGCCAGGCCATTATCTTCAAAATGGAAAGCCACAACCATCCAAGCTTCATTGAACCCTATCAAGGCTCAGCCACTGGCGTGGGCGGTATTTTGCGCGACGTGTTCACCATGGGGGCACG
This sequence comes from Hyphomicrobiales bacterium, assembly GCA_025362535.1. Taxonomy (GTDB): domain Bacteria; phylum Pseudomonadota; class Alphaproteobacteria; order Rhizobiales; family Aestuariivirgaceae; genus Aestuariivirga. The sequence continues at coordinate 1,465 of JANYGE010000001.1, read as the reverse complement.
GCCCATTGCGGCGTTAAATGCGCTGCGCTTTGGCGCACCCGATCACCCGAAAACGCGCCATTTGGTGTCTGGCGTGGTGGCTGGTGTGGGCGGTTATGGTAATTCATTCGGCGTGCCAACTATCGGCGGCGAAGTGAATTTCCATGAAAGCTATAATGGCAATATTCTGGTCAACGCCATGGCCGTGGGCATTGCTGACACGGACAAGATTTTCCTGTCCAAGGCCAAGGGCGTGGGCCTACCCGTGGTTTATCTGGGGGCTAAAACGGGCCGCGATGGCATCCATGGTGCAACCATGGCATCGGCTGAATTTGACGATAAAGCCGATGAAAAGCGCCCCACCGTGCAAGTGGGCGACCCCTTTACCGAAAAATGCCTGCTTGAAGCCTGCTTGGAGTTGATGGCCTCTGGTGCCGTGATCGCCATTCAGGATATGGGGGCAGCAGGCCTCACCTCATCCGCCGTCGAAATGGGCGCCAAGGGCGATCTCGGCATTGAGCTCGACCTTGATAAAGTACCGTGCCGCGAAGAAGGCATGAGCGCTTACGAGATGATGCTGTCTGAATCGCAAGAGCGCATGCTGATGGTGCTGCGCCCTGAATTGGAAAAACAGGCCGAAGCCATTTTCCACAAATGGGGTTTGGATTTCGCCATAATCGGCAAGACAACCAATACCTTACGCTTCGTCATTAAACATCAAGGTGAAGTGAAAGCCGATCTGCCTATCAAGCAAATGGGTGATCAAGCGCCAGAATATGACAGGCCTTGGGTGGAACCCAAGAAGCTGCCGCTGCTTAGCAACGTGCCAGCGCCCAAAGACCTCAAAGCCGCTATTCTGAAAATCATCGGCTCGCCTGATATGTGTTCACGCCGTTGGGTGTGGGAGCAATATGACTCGTTGATCGGTTCCAACACCGCACAAATCCCCGGCGGTGATGCGGGCGTGGTGCGCGTGGGGCCGAACAAGGCCATTGCCGTTTCCACCGATGTCACGCCGCGTTATGTGCAGGCTGATCCCTTTGAAGGCGGCAAGCAAGCCGTGGCCGAGACCTGGCGCAATCTCACCTGTGTGGGAGCCGAGCCCATCGCCATCACGGATAATTTGAATTTCGGCAACCCCGAAAAGCCTGAAATCATGGGCCAGATTGTGTTTGCGCTGAAAGGCATTGATGCTGCCTGCCGCGCACTGGATTACCCTGTCGTTTCCGGCAACGTCTCGCTTTATAATGAAACCAACGGCCAAGCCATTTTGCCAACCCCGGCCATTGGCGGCGTGGGTCTGCTCAAGGATTTGAGCAAAATGACCACCAAGCATTTCAAAGCTGAAGGCGATGTTCTTCTGCTGGTCGGCGGCCATGGCAGCCATTTGGGCCAGTCAATCTACTTGCGCGAAATCTTGGGGCGCGAGGAAGGTGCTCCGCCGCCCGTTGATTTGGCTGTGGAAAAGAAACACGGCAACTTCGTG
>JANYGE010000452.1 GCA_025362535.1 Hyphomicrobiales bacterium | reverse complement strand
ATGTGCTCTTTATTTTACAGAACGCACTATGCCGCAAAACCCTTGATTGCTGCAATGATTGCTTGAAACGAAGCTGCGGCAGGTTGGCTCATATGGCGCGCCCGCAAATAGGCGTGGATTAACAAAGGTTCATCTCGCAACACAGCTTTGCAACCAGCGGCATTCAATTTAGCTGCATATTCGGTGGCATCATCATGCAAGGGATCAATGCCAGCCGCCACAATGAAAGCGGGTGGCAGATTGGAGAAATCTGTTTCGTTGAGGGGGCTCGCATATTTATGGGGCGAGCCTGCATAGATGGCGCGGTAGTATATTGTGTCCGCCGTGGTGAGACCTGGTGCATAGGCCCTTGTGATATAGGAGCCCTTTGTGCTGTCGCCATCAAGGCCCGGATAGATTAAAACTTGCGCGGTGATTTTCGGTCCATTCACATCGCGCGATTTTAAACACAGGGCCGCAGTTAGATTTCCACCCGCACTATCGCCCGCTACAAGGCACGGGCCAATATGGTTGAGCACGGCCCAAACATCATCGAAAGCCGCCGGAAATGGATGTTCTGGTGCTAAACGATATGCAACGGCTGTCACTTCAACATTTGCGCCATCAGCCAATTCCGCACAAATATCATCATGGCTTTCAAGGCCACCCACAACAAAACCACCACCGTGGAGATAGAGCAGTTTTGCCGTTGGAGATTTTGGTGTGTAGCGGCGGCACGGAATTGCACCAACTTTGAAATCAGTAACTGTGATTGAAGCAGGGCGTGGTTTTCTGAAATAGGCGCAATATTTATTATAGAAGTCGCGCTGTTCCGCCATGGTGAAGTTCACAGCGTCAGCAGGATAAAAATTTTCTCCTGCGATGAGAAACTCGCGCATGCCGGGGTCTTGGAGTTCTGCATATTTTGACATGACCTAGACACTCATAGCAGTCGCAGCCACTCTAATCGCTTTGATATTCGCGGCATAATCAGCGCCTTTGAATATGCTTGATCCCGCCACCAGCACGTTGGCACCCGCTTTAACAATTGTACCAGCATTATCAGCCGTAACACCGCCATCGACCTCAATATCAATATTGCGGCCCGCCACCAGCGCTTTGGCTTGGCGGATTTTTTCGAGCATGGCCGGGATGAAGCTCTGCCCGCCGAAGCCGGGGTTCACGGTCATGATGAGAATGAGATCGAGGCGGTCGATGACATGCTCTAAAACGGAGACCGGTGTTGCAGGATTCAACGCCACGCCAACTTTCTTGCCCAAGCTGCGAATGGCCTGCAAACTGCGATCTAAATGCGGGCCAGCTTCGGCATGAACCGTGATGAGATCAGCACCTGCGGCAGCAAACTGCGCCAGATAGGGATCAGCAGGTGAAATCATCAAATGCACATCGAACAGCTTCGTGGTGCATTTACGGATGGATTGCATCACGGGTGCACCGAATGTGATGTTGGGTACGAAATGCCCATCCATCACATCGATGTGAATCCAGTCGGCACCGCCCTTATCGGCGGCGATCACTTCTTCACCGAGTTTAGAAAAATCGGCAGCGAGGATGGAGGGGGAAATGAGAAGAGGACGTGTTTTCATAGCGTTGTTTTAGAACAGGCTTTCTGCAAATGCAAAGAGGCCCGCCAATTGGCGAGCCTCTGCGTTTTATTTCGGTTGAGTTTAGATCAACGAACCCATGTGAACCGCAGTGTCGCTCATGCGGTTCGAGAAGCCCCACTCATTGTCATACCATGACAGAATGCGAACCAATGTGCCTTCAACAACCTTGGTTTGATCCATGTGGAAAGTTGAAGAATGGGGATCATGGTTGAAATCGATCGAAACATTTGGATCAAGCGTATAGCCTAAAATGCCCTTGAGATGACCTTCAGAGGCAGCCTTGATGGCGGCATTGATTTCCTCAATGGTGGTGGCGCGCTTGGCCACAAACTTGAAATCCACCACTGAAACGTTTGGTGTTGGAACACGAATTGAAGTGCCATCAAGACGGCCCTTCAATTCAGGGATCACCAAGCCAATGGCTTTGGCAGCGCCTGTGGATGTGGGAATCATCGACATGGCTGCAGCTCGTCCACGGTAAAGATCTTTGTGCATCGTATCCAAGGTTGGCTGGTCGCCTGTATAGGCATGGATGGTGGTCATGAAGCCATGATTAATGCCAACCGCTTTGTGCAACACTGCGGCCACTGGGGCGAGGCAGTTGGTGGTGCAAGAGGCGTTCGAAACCACAATGTGATCCTTGGAGAGTTCTTTGTGGTTCACGCCATATACAACAGTGAAATCAGCGCCATCAGCTGGCGCTGAGACGAGAACGCGCTTGGCACCAGCGGTCAAATGAGCCGAGGCCTTATCCTTTGAGGTGAAAATGCCGGTGCATTCCAAGGCCACATCAACGCCGAGTTCTTTCCACGGCAATTGGGCTGGATCTTTCATCGCTGTCACTTTGAACTTCTCAGTGCCAACATTAATCATGTCGCCTTGCACTTCAACTTTATGGGGAAAACGGCCATGCACTGAATCGTAACGCAACAAATGAGCGTTGGTCTCAATCGGACCAAGATCGTTAATGGCAACGACATCAATATCCTTGCGGCCTGACTCGTGAATGGCGCGCAACACATTACGCCCAATGCGGCCGAAGCCATTAATTGCAACACGTACTTTAGCCATGGAGAACTCCTCATTGATTTGATGACTTGTGATTTCGAAAGGGCTTATAGCGCTTTTATGACGATACGAAAGTCAAAAATGAGGGGCGTACATCATTTTTATAAGTCGCTATTATGCCGTGTCCCTTCGCCACAGTGCGGCGCGAGGCGAAATTCCTGTTAAGTTGATTTTATGCGTGAACATGATCTTAGACTTGAACTTAACGACGAATTGCACGGAAGGCCCGGCCTGCCCGTGCATGCGCCAGCGCGGATCACCCATTTGGCCTTCACTTTAGAGGCGGGTGACAACGATCCCTTGGTCCAGGTTAAACATCTTTGTGATGCTTTGGGGGTTAAACCTCCTGCCCCTGGCGCCAGCCATCATGCGGTGGCAATCGCTGGTGGCATGTTTAAATTTGAGCGACACGGCGAATTTTACCGGATCAGCATAACCGCAGAAAAATTTACCGATGGGGCTGAAGCCATAACCTTATTGCCAGTTGCATGGTTTGAAAAATTACCAGGCAAACGCCTGGTGGGAATTCACACCCATATCGTCAAGCAGGAAAAAACAACGCCCAGCAGCAAAAGAAAGCCATCCGTTGTTCCGCCGCAATTTGCGATGTTCGGCCATGATGAGCTGGCTTGCTCAGATGTCAATCAAGGCATGGCCACCGTGTGGAGTGATTTTCGGATTCGAACCGATGGCTATACGCGCATGTTGATCCTTGATCGCGGTCTT